>JBBWZU010000076.1:0-3032 GCA_039649225.1 Hyphomicrobiales bacterium
TGCAAGCCTGCGCGGGCTTCATGATTCCGGATGTCAAAGTCCACGTGCTCGATGAGCCGTTCGCCGGCATCAATCCGGTCGTCAAGGACACGCTGATCGAGCTGATCTTGCACGAAAACCGGCTGCACAATGCCGCGTTCCTGATCGTCAGTCATGAGATGGACATCATCCGCCGCATCTGCCCGCGCGTCACCGTGATGATCGCCGGCCGCGTCGCCGCCGAGGGGCCGCTGGACGAAATCGCGCGGCGCGAGGATGTCATCACGGCCTATCTCGGGCGGTCGTTCGCATGACAATGCTGCTCACCGTGACCGACGTGCATGCCGGCTACCTGCCCGGCGTCGACATCCTGCAGGGTCTGACTATTACGGCGCGCCCCAATGCCATCACGCTGGTCATCGGCCCCAATGGCGCCGGCAAGTCGACGCTGCTGCGCACCGTCTTCGCGTTCCTGACGCCCAACCGCGGCACGATCACGTTTCGCGGCAAGCCGACCGCGGGCCTACGCCCGAGCGACCTGAAAGCCTCCGGCATCAGTTACGTCACGCAGGACATCAACAGCTTTCCAGGACTGACCGTGGAAGAGAACCTGCGCATGGGCGCATGGGTGTTCCGCCGTGACCGCGAGCGGCTGCGGCGGCAGCTCGAGCGCGTCTATGCGACGTTTCCGGCGCTCGCTGCCAAGCGGCGCGCGCGCGCCGGCGAGCTGTCGGGCGGTCAGGGGCGGATGCTTTCAGTGGCGCGCGAAATGATGACCGAGCCGCAGTTGCTGCTGGTCGACGAGCCGACCGCCGGGCTCGCGCCCAATCTGGTGGAGCAGGTCTACGATATTCTGCTCAGCACCAAGAAGGCGGGCGAGATCGCGATCCTGCTGGTCGAGCAGAATGTCGAGCAGGCGCTGCCCCTCGCCGATCACCTCTATCTCCTCAATCTCGGCCGGGTGAAAGCCGAAGGGCCAGGCCATGAATTCGACAACACACGTGTACGGACACTGATCCAGGAATGTCTGCTGGGCTGACCAAAGGCTGGGGCGCTTTTGTCGACTGGCGGCGCGTCGCCATCGTCACCATTGCGGCCGGCGTGCCGCTCGCGGCGGTGCCGCTGGTGACCGGCGAGTTCGTCCTGCACGTGCTGAACATCGGCGCCTACTACGTCATCCTGGCGGTGAGCTGGAACCTGCTCGCCGGCTTCACCGGCCAGTTCTCGCTGGCGCAACACGCCTTCGCGGCGATGGGCGGCTACGTCTCGGGCCTGCTGATCTACCACCTGCAGGCACCGCTGCTCCTCAGCATCCCGGCCGGCATCCTGGCTTCCGCGTTGGCCGGCTACCTGCTCGGCCGGCTGGTTTTGCGCATGCGCACGATCTATCTCTCGATCGCGACCTGGGCCTTCGCCGAGACCTTCCGGATCGTGCTCGGCGCCGCCTATGAGTTCACCCGCGGCGACCTCGGATTGAGCGTTCCCTCGCTCTACGGCAACGTGCGGCCGATCGCCTACTACTACACCTTCGTCACCGTCGCGGCGCTGTGCGTGCTCGCAACACACGTGATCCTGCGCTCCCCGATCGGCTACTTCATGCGCGCCGTGAAAGATGACCAGATGCGGGCGCAGTCGCTCGGCGTCGACACGACCCGCGTCAAACTCTTCGCCTTCACGCTGTCGAGCGCGATGGCGGGCGTCGGCGGCGTCCTCTATGCGCACTATGTGCTGACGCTGACGCCGGCCATCGTCGACTTCAGCGAGATGGCGCGGATCATCATCATCGTGGTCATCGGCGGAATCGGACACTTCATCGGGCCGGTACTCGCAGCTCCCCCGATCAATTTCCTCTCGACCTATCTGCAGGCTTTCGGCGAGTGGAGCATGGTTCTTTTTGCCGCCGTCGTGATCGTGGTGATGCGGTCCTATCCGGCGGGGCTCACCGGTCTCGTCGAGAGCCAGCTGCGCCGCTGGCGGCGGCGCGCCAAAGGCTGATCCTGCTGCGCCCCTTTGCGATCCACTTCACTGCGTTTTCACAAACGAGCAATTGCCGTCAGCCAAGGGGCGAAACACGCTCTCGCCAGGAACTTCGCGGACGATTTTGTAAACGTCCCATTCTCCCTTGGACTCTGCCGGCGCCTTGACCTGGAGCAGAAGCCGGTCGCTGATCATGCGGCCATCTTGGCGAACAACGCCGTGGTGAGCGAAGAAATCCTCCACGGGGGAGGATTTCATTGCTTTCATGATCGCAGCCGTGTCCTTGCTGCCGGCTTGCTTGACGGATTTGAGATAATGGAGAACGGCCGAATAGGTCGCGGCGTGAACCGCTGACGGCATGCTCTTCATCCGCTCAAAGAAAGCTTTGGAAAACTTGCGCGTCAGTTCGTCCCTGTCCCAATAAAAGCCATCCACCGTGATCAGGCCTTTGGCGCGCGCGAGACCGGCGGCCCGGAAATCATGAATATTTCCAAGCGGCGCAACGAAGGAAATCTTGCGCTCGGGCGCCATCATTCCGAATTCTTCCGCCTGCTTGAGGGCGTTGGCGGTGTCGGATGACGTGCTCGCGAGCGCGATCACGTTCGCGCCGGATGACTGCGCGGTCAGCAGCGCGGACGAGAAATCCTGCGAGTTCAACGGAAAACGAACCGCGCCGAGAAGCTTGCCGCCGGCCCGTGTGACCGCCGAGGAGGTATCGCGTTCGAGCGAATGACCGAATGCCGTGTCGGTCGTGATGAAGAACCATTTGTCGCCGCCGCGTTTGACGACTTCTGTTCCGACGAGATTTCCCATGGCGTAGGAATCGACGTGCCAATGAACGCTGTTCGGCGAGCAGGACGCACCCGTCAGGTCCGCCGACGTTCCCCCGCTGATCAGAAAAACCTTGTTCTTTTCCTTGATGACGCCCTGAAGCGCGAGCGCAAGTGGAGACGACGGAACGTCGACGATGGCATCGACATTCTCCTGGTCAAGCCAGCGCCGCGCGACCGAGAGACCGGTGTCGACCTTCAACAGAAAGTCGCCGCTGACCACCTCGATCGGCTTGCCGAGCAAAG
>JBBWZU010000078.1:0-14170 GCA_039649225.1 Hyphomicrobiales bacterium
ATATAAGTGAGCTCGGCCGCCGGCAGGCCGACTTTATCGGCAAGGCCGACGCGCGCGAGCAGTACGGCGGCGGCGTGCTCGGCTCGCACGCCGGTGAGCGGCACGCGGCGGAACGCGAGCCCGACCATGACGTTCTCGGTCACTGTCATGGATTCCAGCACGCGCACGAGCTGGAACGTGCGGGCGACGCCGAGACGCGCAATACGAAATGCCGGCATGCCGACAAGATCGCGCGCCTTGTGGCGGATCGCTCCGGCATCCGGGGTCAGCGCGCCCGAAATGAGGTTGAGCATCGTGGTCTTGCCCGATCCGTTCGGCCCGATCAGGCCGACGATCTCGCCGCATGGAACGGTGAAGCTCAGATCATCCACCGCAACGAGGCCGCCGAAGGCCTTGCGCACGCCTTCGATCACGAGCGGCACGCCGACAACCGTAATCGGCGCGGCAGATACCACAGGGGCCGGCGTGGGCGCAGGCTTGGGCGCCACATCGAACAGCCCGACGACGCCGCGCGGCAGCACATAGACGATCAGCACGAACACGACGCCGAGCAGGATCGAAAAGTAGTTCGGGAAATTGGCGGTCAGCACCTCGAACAGCAGCACCAGCGGGACAGCGCCGAGCACCGGACCGAACAGCGAGGCGGCTCCGCCGAGCAGCGCCATGATGACGACTTCGAACGAAAGCATCGGCGAGAAGGCGATCGCCGGATCGATATAGGTCCAGCGCGGCGCCATCACGGCCCCGGTCAAGGTCATGAACAATGCGCTGACGGCGAACATCGTGAGCTTCGCGCGCGTCGTATCGATGCCGGCGTGACGCGCCACGGTCTCGTCATTGCCGATGACGCGGAGCGCAAGGCCCAGCCGCGAGCGTGCGATCAGCCAGCCGGTGAGGAACACGCATGCCGCGAGCGCGAGAAGCTGCCAGTAGATCTGCTCCTGCGTGATAGACAGGAAAATGTAGCGCCCGACCGAGCGATGGACGTTGATCTCGTACCAGGTAACGAGCTGGCGGATCAGCTCGGACAGGCCGAAGGTGAAGATCACGAAATAGATGCCCGAAAGCCGCAGCGTCGAGAGGCCGACCACAAGCGCGACCGCAATGCCGATCAGCCCTGCGATGGCCAGCACGGCGGGCCATGGCATCAGTTCGCCCACCGCCGCGACCGTGTAGGCGCCGATGCCGAAGAATGCGACGGTCGCGAGCGAGATGTAATGCGTCGGCCCCGAGAACAGCGC
This sequence comes from Hyphomicrobiales bacterium, assembly GCA_039649225.1. Lineage (GTDB taxonomy): Bacteria > Pseudomonadota > Alphaproteobacteria > Rhizobiales > Xanthobacteraceae > PALSA-894. The sequence goes on from JBBWZU010000078.1 coordinate 1,242, forward strand.
CCAGGCGGTCGCCAGCACGGTAAAGTAAAGCAGGCTGATGCCGAGCGCGAGGTGATAGCCGCTGGCGACCAACGGCACCATGGCGAGCAGCGCGATGACGATGGCGCCGATGACAAATCCGAGGCGCGGATTCAACGGGCCGGTCTCCCGAACAGCCCGGTCGGACGCACCAGCAGCACGGTGAGGAACAGCGCGTAAGTCACCGCAATGGTGAGACCGGGATCGACAAGCCGCGCGACCGCGGTCTCGGCCAACCCCAGCATGATTCCCGCCAGCATCGCGCCGGCCAGATTGCCGACGCCGCCCATGATGACGACGATCAGCGCCTTCATAGTGAAGACGACGCCCATCGAGGCCGTGAAGGTCGAGAACATCGAGACCAGCACGCCGCCGGCCGCAACCAGCGCGCCGCCGAGCGCAAACGCGAACGCCGAGGCGTTGCGCACGTCGATCGCGACGAGTTGCGCCGCGACCGGATCGGCCGCGACGGCGCGCAGCGCCGTGCCCTGCCGCGTGCGGGTCAGCGCAAGATAGAGTCCCGTGCCGATGACCAGCGCGAAGATGAGCGCGATCAGGCGATTGAGCGCGACGGTCGAGCCAAAAATGTCCACCGGCACCGAGAGATAAGTGTAGGTGTAGAACTGCCCGCCGAACACGACCAGCATGATGCCCTGAAGCACGAACAGCAGGCCGAAGGTCGCCAGAATTGAATCCACTTCAAGCATCGCGCGGTTTTTCGCGCGCCGCACCAGCGGCATCAGCACCAGGCCGTAGATCAGCCAGTTCGCCACGAAGGCGAGTGGCATTGCGACGATCAGGCCCAGCAGCGGGCTCACGACAAAAGCGGTGAAAGCCCAATGCGCGCCGAACGCGGCGGCGATCATCCCCTCGCCGTGCGACAGGTTCATGATGCGGGCAACGCCGTATTGCAGAGTCAGGCCCATCGCGATCAGCGCATACATGCCGCCGAGCACGATGCCGGCGAGGAGGATGTCGATCAGGAGGGGCATGGTTTGGCTAACCGTCATGGCCGGGCTTGTCCCGGCCATCCACGTCTTTACTTTTGTGCACCAGGTTAAGTCGTGGATGCCCGGCACAAGCCCGGGCATGACGAATGAGAGGGCAGTGCTCTACTGCCACGCCGGCTTCGGGACGATCGGCGTGCGCACGCCGTCCTGCTTCGGCGCGATGCCGTAGAAGTCGTTGCCCTGCCACTGCCCGACCGCCCAGACGCCCTTGTAGAGATTGTCCTTGAGCTGGACCTTGCCGATGATCGTATCGAACGCGCCGGTGTTGATCTCCCGAATGATCGCCTCGCGGTCGATCTTGCCGACGCGCTCGATCGCCTGCTGCAACACCTGCAGGCTGGCGTAAGTGATCGGGCTCGCCCAGCGATCCGGCTCGCGGCCGATGATCTCCTTGTGGTGCTGGATGTACCACTTGATGCCAGGCAGATCAGCATTCGAGCCGCCGACGCCCATCACGCCTTCGGCGCTCGCGCCGAACTTGCCCTTGTAGATCGGAAACGCCGTGCCGACGCCGACGTAAAACACCTTGGGCGAGAAGCCCGAGACTTTGGCCTGGTCGGTGAGGCCGATCGTGTCCGGCGGATAGCTGAACGCGATGAAGCTGTCGGGCGCGGCGGCCTGCGCGTCCTTGATCACCGGCTGCAGATCCTGCGTGCCGAACGGATAGGACTTGTCATAAACAAGATTGAAGCCGGCCTTCTTCAGCCCCTCGCGCGCCGCGGTCGATTGCTCGATGCCGAACTGATCGCCGACGGCGGCCATCGCGACCTTGTCGCCGATCTTGCCATCGCGGCGCAGCGTGGACATCGTGTCGACAAGGCCGTCGATGAGTTCCGACGGCAGGCCGAGCCAGAACGTGAGATTCGGCCAGCGCTTGACCATCTCGGGCGCGCGATTGGAGTTGGCCGTAACAGCAAGATGCGGATAGCCGTATTTATTCAGCACCGGCGCGACCGCGAGATTGAGGCCCGTGCTCCACGGCGGCAGGATGAAATCGACTTTGTCCTGCGTCGCGAGCCGCTCGACCGCCTTGATCATCTCCTCGGAGTTGGAGCGGTCGTCGTATTCGATGATCTCGATCCTGGCTTTCTTGCCGGTCGATTTGAGCATGATGCCGCCGGCATCGTTCACGTCCTTCACCCACACTTGGTAGTTCGGCAACGTGGTGACGCTGGCGCCGGCCGCGAACGGGCCGGTTTTCGAGATCGCCCAGCCGATGCGGATCGTGTCCTGCGCCTGCGCGCCGGAGCCCAAAAGCGCGGTCGCGAGCGCGGCCGCCGACAATGCGTTGATCAGTTTCATCTCGTCCTCCCGGCACGGAGCCTTTTTGGCTCACGCGTTTTTTAAAATCGCGACGTGCTTGTACATCCTGCGGGCCGCGGCCCACAGTGTCAAAGACCTTCGCAGATTGTCGCAGAGCGGCAGGAGTCGCAGGCGATTTTTGCGGGCCAGCGTTTCCCGGAAAAATCCTATCCGGCCGCGCTGTTACGGTATGACGCACCGGGCCATAGCTTCGGCGCCGCGCGCAGATATTGATTGGGGCGCGCGACGTCCGCGCCGAGTTCCTTGGCGGCCATCCAGGCCCAATGCGGGTCTTCGAGCATTGCGCGGCCGAGCGCGATCTGATCCGCCTTGCCCTCCGCGATGATGGCTTCAGCCTGCTTTGCGGTCGCGATCAGCCCGACCACGCGCGTGACGATGCCGGTCTCGCGCTTGATCTGCTCGGCGGCGGGCACGTTATAACCGGGCGTCGTCGGCGTACGGATCTCGGCGGTGACGCCGCCGGACGATATGTCGACGAAGTCGAGACCTGCCGCCTTCATCGCGGCGACCCACTTCACAGAGTCATCCGCGGTCAAGCCGCCGTCCATCCAATCGACCGCCGAGATGCGCGCGCCGAGCGGCACGGACTTCGGCACGACGGCGCGCACCGCGCGCAGCACTTCGAGCGGAAACTTGATGCGCCCTTCGAGCGAGCCGCCATAGGCGTCGTTGCGCTTGTTCGAGATCGGCGAAACGAAGCTGTGCAGCAGATAGCCATGCGCCATGTGCAGCTCGATCTCGTCGAAGCCGACGCGCAGCGCGCGTTTGGCGGCATCCACGAATGCATCGCGCACGCGGTTCATATCGGCTTCGTCCATCGCGCGCGGCTCCGGCCACGCGGCGCCGGGCGCGATCGCGGACGGGCCGATCGTCGGCCATGGATCCTGGTCCGGCTTCAGGCCGACGCCGCCTTCCCAGGGACGCGCCGAGGACGCCTTGCGTCCCGCATGGCCGATCTGGATGCCGAACTTCGCAGTGCCGATGCGCTTGCAATGGGCGATGACGCGCGCGAAGGCGTCCTCGCTCGAATCCGAGTAGATGCCGGTGCAGCCATGCGTGATGCGCCCGATGCGCTCGACACCGGTCGCCTCGACGACGACCAGCGATGCGCCGGAATTCGCCAGCATGCCGAGATGCGTCGTGTGCCACGGGGTCGGGACGCCGTCATCGGCGCTGTACTGGCACATCGGCGCGACCACGATGCGGTTGGCAAGATCGAGGCCGGCAAGCTTGATCGGCGAGAAAAGTGCGCTGGTCATGGGCAAGACTCTTTGGGTGTCGGAATGGCTCTTTGGGGATCAGGCGGCGGGAGGACGGATCATAGAGGCTGATGTCGGCGCGGCAAGCCGCGGGATCTAGGTCAGCCGCGCCACCGCGAGCGCCAGCGACTGCGCGCGCGGAACGAACGAGTCGACCACCATGAACTCCTCCGGCGTGTGCGCCTTGGCGCCGACCGGCCCAACCGCGCAAATGGTCGGCGTGCCGACGCCGGAGGTGAAGCCGGAGTCCGCGCAGCCGCCGGAAAACTCGCCTTCGATCTTCAGCGAAATATCATTGGCGCAAGCCGCGTAGTGATCGAACAATTTCTTGTTCTCCGGCCCTTGCACCAGCGGCTTGAACTCTCCGGCGATCTCGAGCCTGGCGCTCGTACCCGGCACATTCGCGATCTCGACGATGTGCGTGATCTTCGCCATCGCGGCCTCGCGGTCCGGCGGCGTCACGTAGCGCAGGTCGATCTGGCAGTTCGCCCAAGGCGCAACGGTGTTGACGGTCTGCCCGCCCGATACGAGACCGACGTTCACAGTCGTGCCCTTGGTCAGGTCGGTGATCGCATGCAGCGCGATGGTCTTGCGCGCCAGTTCCTCGATCGCCGAGATGCCTTCGGCAAAGTTGCCGCCCGAATGCGCGGCCTTGCCGGTGATCTCCATCTTCATGAATACGCCGCCCTTGCGCCCCGTGACCACATTGCCGCTCGGCCGGCCGGGCTCGGAATTGAACACCGCGCGGGCGCGCCGCGCCTCCGCCTCGATGATCGGACGGCAGGCCGGCGAACCGATCTCCTCGTCCGAGGTGAACAACCCGACGAGCGGCGCCGGCGCGCCGCCGAATTTCCGGAATGCCGCGAGCACGAAGGCGTTCATCACCAGCCCGGCCTTCATGTCGGCGACGCCGGGCCCGTAGGCTTTGCCATTTTCGATCTTGAACGGTCGGCGCGTCGGCTCGCCCTTCGGAAATACCGTGTCGCGATGACCCATCAGCATGATGGCCGAGTTCGACGGCCCGCCGACCGTCGCGCGCAAGGCGTCCCCATAGGTCTCGTTCGCGATCGTCTCGCAGGCGATGTCGTGGCTTTCAAGGAATGCGCGGATGCGCGCGCCGACGGCATCCACGCCGGGCTTGTCGTACGAGCCACCATCGATGTTCACGAGGTCCTCGAGCAGGCCCAGCATCGCGCCCTGCTGGGCGCCGAGCCATTCGAGGATTTCACCTTCGCCGTTTATCGCCATTTTTCTTGTGGTCCTTATCTTTCTTTGGGATCCAGAGCATCGCGCAAACCGTCGCCGATCAGGTTGAACGACAGCACGGTCAGGAAGATCGCCAGTCCCGGCCAGATCGCCATCCAGGGCGCGTTGGTGAGGAAGCGCTGCGCCGAATTGAGCATCGAGCCCCATGAGGGCGCGGGCGGCTGCTGGCCGAGGCCCAGGAACGAGAGCGCGGCTTCGGCGATGATCGCCGCGGCGATCGAGAGCGTGCCCTGCACCAGCAGCGCCGGCAAAATATTCGGCAGGATGTGAAACAGCGCGATGCGCCAGCGCGGATTGCCGATGGCGCGCGCGGCCTCGACGTAGTCCTCGACTTTGACCGCCATTACCTGCCCGCGCGTAAGCCGCACGAATATCGGCGTGGTGGTGACGCCGATCGCGATCATGGCGTTGCCGAGGCTGGGTCCAAGAAACGCCGCGAGCGCGATCGCCAGGATGAGGAACGGGCACGACAGCATCGCATCGGTCATGCGGCTGATCAGTCCATCGATCCAGCCGCCGAGATAACCGGCGATCAATCCGAGCGGCACGCCGACCGTCAGCGCGATGGTGACCGAAATGACGCCGGCCAGCAGCGAGGCGCGCGCGCCATAGATCACGCGCGCGAAGACGTCGCGGCCGACCTCGTCGGTGCCGAACCAGTGCAGCGCCGTCGGCGCCTTGCGCACCGCGCTCCAGCTTTGCGCGGCCGGGTCATACGGCGCGACCAGCGGAGCAAAAACCGCAAGAAGAACGAACAGGCACAGCACGACCAGCCCCGCCATCGCGCCCTTGCGGCGCTTGAGCCGGCGCCAGGCGCGCCGCGCCGGACTTTCGACCGACTCGTCGGCGCGCAGCGGGATCAGCGCGGTATCGTAAGGAACGTCCGCCATCACGCCCTCATCCGCGGATTGACCAAGACGTAGAGGACGTCGGCGAGAAGATTGAGCGCGATGTAGGTGGTGGCGGTGATCAGCACCACGCCCTGCACCACCGCGTAGTCGCGATTGAACACCGCATCAATGATCAGCTTGCCGAAGCCCGGAATGGTGAAGATCTGCTCGGTCAGCACCGCCCCCGACAATAGCGTGCCGAACTCGAGCGCGCCGAGCGTAATCACCGGCGTCAGCGCATTGCGCATCGCATGCTTGAGGATGACCGAGCGCTCGAGCAGCCCCTTGGCGCGCGCGGTGCGCACATAGTCGCTGTTCAAGGCCTGCAGCATCGCGCTGCGCGTGTGCCGCATCAGCACGGCCGCGATCGCATTGCCGAGCACGAAAGCCGGCATGATCGTGGTGGCGAGGCTTTGGCGCCAATCCTCGGTCAGCGGCACGTAGCCGGAGGGCGGTAGCCAGCCGAGCTCGACCGAGAACAGGAAGATCAGCATGATGCCGAGCCAGAAATTCGGCGTCGACAGGCCCCAGAGCGCAAAGACGTTGGCGGCGTAGTCCCACACCGTGTCCTTCTTCACCGCCGAGACGACGCCGGCCGTGATCCCGATCAGCAGCGCGATCACGATCGCCATCGAGGCGAGCTGGATGGTCACGGGAAGTTTCTGCAGCACGAGATCGAGCACCGGCTGCTTGATGCGCATCGACTCGCCGAGATCGCCATGCAGCACGCCCCTGACCCAATAGACGTATTGAACCGGGATCGGCTGATCGAGCCGGTATTGCTTGCGGATCTGCTCGATCACGGCCGGGTCGCGATCCTCGCCCGCCATGATGGTCGCGGGATCGCCGGGCAGGAGCTGCTGGAGCGAAAAGATCAGCACCGACACGAAGAACAGTGTCGGAATGAGCTGTACGATGCGCTTGGCGAGGAAGGTGAGCATGGCTTTCTTATCCCTCCCCGGAAGAAGAAGGGATGTAGGGCGGGCAAAGGCGCGAAGCACCGTGCCCGCCGCCGCGCACAGTGGCGGGCACGCTACGCTTTGCCCGCCCTACGACCTCACTCATTTCAGCCTCAGCCCCACCACGCGCACGAGGCCATCCGGCACCGGCTTGAAACCCTCCACCTTCGTGGTGTGCGCGATCAGGACCTTGCGATGATAGAGGTAGAGGATGTGCCCCTCGCCGCCGAGCAGCGTCTTGGCGGCCGGCTCGTACACGGCCTTGCGCTTGGCCGGGTCCGAGAAGGTGCGTGCCTCATTCAGCACCTTGTCGATCTCGGCGTTGCAGTAGCCGCCGTAATTGTTCGGCGCTTTGCAGGCGTGGAAGGTGTAGAGGTTGCCGTCCGGATCGGTGCGTCCGCTCCATCCGAGCAGGTAGGCCTGATAGTCTCCGCTTTCGGCCGCCTTCAGTGAGCTGGCAAATTCGGTGACGCGGATCTTCATGTCGAAGCCGGCCTCCGCGGCCATCGACTGCACCATCTCGGAGATCGCCTTGTTCTCGACGCCCTGCGGCACCATGAAGTCAATCGCGAGCGGCGGCGTAACGCCGGCTTCCTTGAGCAGCGCCTTGGCCTTGGCGACGTCGCGCTTCGGGATCGGAATGCCCTTCTGATAATAGAAATTGTCCGGGCTGATCCATTGGTTGCCGGGCACGAACTCGCCGTTGAACACCACCTGGTTGATCGCCTCGCGATCAATTGAAAGATCGAGCGCCTGGCGCACCTTGGCGTTCTGTCCGAGCGGACCTTTGCTCTTTTCGCCATTGCCCACATTGAGCGTGATGCCCCAGTAGCTGAGATCCGGTGTGGCGTTGAGCTTGAGCCTTGAATCGGATTTCACCGCCGCGATATCCGTCGCCGCCAGGCGCTCGATCAGATCGAGCCCGCCGGATCTCAGGTTCGCCAGCCGCACGGTCGCATCGATGATCGGCAGGTAGATGATGCGATCGATGTGGACGCTGTCCTTGTTCCAGTAGTCGGCGAATTTCTCCACCAAGATGCGGTCCTGCTGCACCCTCTCGACGAACCGGTAAGGACCGGCGCACACCGGCTTGAGGCCGAACTTGTCGCCGGCTTCCTTGGCGGCCTTGGGCGACACCATCATGCCGGCACGATCGGAGAGCTGCGCGATCAGCGGCGAGGACGGGCTCTTGAGCACAATCTTGACGGTGAGCGGATCGACCACATCGATATGATCGATCGCGGCGATCTCCGGCTTGCGGAACGACCCCTGCATGGTGAGGTGGCGCTCGAGCGAGAACTTGGCGGCCTCGGCATCGAGCGGCTCGCCGTCGTGGAACTTGACGTTCGGCCGCAGCTTGATGGTGACGACCTTGCCGTCCTCCGAGGTCTCGTGCGACAGCGCGAGCTGCGGCACGAAATTGAGCTTCTCGTCGATGTCGAACAGCTTGTCGCAGATCGACGAGAAGACGATGCGCCCCACATAGGTGCGCGCCAGCGTCGGATCGAGCACGTCCGGGTCCTCGGCAAGACCGATCCGAAGCGTGGATTGCGCCGCGGCAGTCCCACAGCTCAGCGCGACAAGTGCGGCGGCGGCCGCAAAACGAATGAATTTCATAACGATCTCCCCTCAGGAATTCGCCGGCGCTGCGCTAGCGCCGTGCCTGACTGTATCAACACCGCTCGCGTCCCGCACGTCCATCGGTTGGGCAAACGCGCCGATTAAACGATCAAGAACCGGTGAGTGGCCGCCATTCGACGGCACGGCTTTCACCTGCGGCAATTCCGCCCAGCGGTGGCAGGCGGTGGCGTGGCCGCCCGCGTCGATCAGCGCCGGACGCTCGATACGGCAGCGCTCGATCGCATGCGGGCAGCGCTGATGCAGGTGGCAACCGGGCGGCGGCGCGATCGGGCTCGGCACGTCGCCGGCCAGGACGGTGCGGTCACGCCGCGCGCGCGGGCGCGGCACCGGGATCGCCGAGAGCAGCGCCTGCGTATAGGGATGCCGCGGCGAGGCGAACACCTCGTCGGTCGGCGCGGTTTCAACGATGCGGCCGAGATACATCACCGCAACCTGGTCGGCGATGTGTTTGACCACCGCCAGATCATGCGAAATGAAGATATAGGTGAGGCCCAACCGCTGCTGCAGATCGCGCAGCAAATTGAGCACCTGCGAGCGGATCGACACATCGAGCGCCGAGACCGGCTCGTCGCACACGATCAGCTTCGGCTCGACCGCGAGCGCGCGCGCAATCGCCAGGCGCTGGCGCTGACCGCCGGAAAACTCGTGCGGGTAGCGCGCCGCGAAGCGCGGCTGCAGCCCGACCATGTCCATCACCTGGGCGACGCGTTCGCGGCGCTGCGCCGGCGGGACGATGTCATGCAGCGCGAGCGGCTCGGACAGCATGGCGGACACCGTCATGCGCGGATTGAGCGATGCGTATGGGTCCTGGAACACGAGTTGCGCCTTGCGGCGGAACGCGCGTGTGGCCCCGTCGCTAAGCGCGAACAAATCCTCACCCTCGAAGCGCACGCTCCCGGCGGTCGGCTCGATCAGCCGCAGCACCAGCCGCCCGACGGTGGACTTGCCCGAGCCCGACTCGCCGACCAGCGCCAGCGTCTTGCCGGCCTCGACCGTGAAACTGACTCCGTCCACCGCCTGCACATGCGAGAGCGGACGGCCGAACACCGATCGGCGCGCGACGAAATGCTTCACCAGCCCTTCGACTTCGACCAGCGCCATTAGATGGTTTCCTGGTTGTGCATGATCTTATCCGAAAACCGGTTCCCACTTTTCGGGATCATGCACCAATCGTTCCAGCGGTGTGCGAAAGCAGCGCGACCAATGTCCATCACCAAGCTGAACCACCGGCGGCGGCGCGGCACGGCATTCCTCCAGCACGAACGGGCAGCGATCCGCGAAGCGGCACCCAACCGGAGGCGCAGTCATGTCGGGCAGCACGCCGTCGATTGCGGCGAGCCGCTCAACGCGCCGATCGAGGCGCGGGATCGAAGCCATCAGGCCGACCGTATAAGGATGCTCCGGTGCCTCGAACAGCACGTCGGCGGGCGCGCGCTCCACGATCTCGCCCGCATACATCACGGCGACCTCGTCGCACACTTCGGCAACGACGCCGAGATCATGCGTGATGAGGATGATCGCGGCGCCGCTGGTGCGCTTGAGCTCGCGCATCAGATCGAGGATCTGCGCCTGGATGGTGACGTCGAGCGCAGTGGTCGGCTCGTCGGCAATCAGCAGTTCGGGATCGCAGGCGAGCGCAATCGCGATCATGACGCGCTGGCGCATCCCGCCCGAAAGCTTGTGCGGATAGTCGTCGATGCGCTCGTTCGGCGACGGAATGCCGGCGCGCTGCAACAGCGCGACCGCCTTCTCGCGTGCTGCGCGCTCCGGGAGCCCGCGATGGCGCACCAGCACCTCGATGATCTGCTCGCCGACCGTGTAGGACGGATTGAGCGAGGTCATCGGCTCCTGGAAGATCATCGCCATGCGGTCACCGCGCAGATCGCGCACCGCGCGGTCGCCGAGATCCAGCAGCGGCAGGCCATCGAACGTCACGGTTCCGGAAATCTCGGCCGAGCCTTTCGGCAGCAGTCCCATCACGGCCAGCGAGGTCACGCTTTTGCCGCTGCCGGACTCTCCCACGATGCCGAGCGTTTGCCCGCGCGCGACCGACAGGCTCACGCCGTCGACCGCGACCGTGCGGCGCCCGCGATCGCCGTGGAACGTCACGCGCAGGTCTTCGATTGCGAGCAGCGGCGGCGACATTATCGGCTCTCGGCAGCGAGCGCCGCCGCGATCCCGGCCTCAAGCTGCGCGCGATCGATGATGCCGACCGGATTGCGCTTGCTCGGCAGGAATTTGGCGAAATGCACCCAGCGCTCGCGGCTCACGGCTTCGAGCCGGCCGAGCTCCGCCAGAGGGTCGGTATGATCGTCGACGCGCAGGTCGAGGTCCGGCCATTCTTCCTCGCCGTAGATCAGCAGCGCCGCCGATTGCTTGCCGCGCTTGTCGCCGCCGGTGGCCTCGCCGGCTTTCATCGCAACAATCAGCCGGCGCGCAAACGGCATCGCGGCATTCGCCGCATATGTGTTCGCGGTTTCCTGGATCACGGCCGGACCGGCCAGCATGTTGCCGGCGACCGAAAATCCCGCGCCGGACGTGCTGCCGCACCAATCGACACATTCCTCGCCGGTGTGCGCGGCGATCCGGCCAGTTGCGTCCATGACGTGAACCTGCCGGTGCTCGCGGCCGGCATCGCCGGCGACGAGCGTTTTTACCACCTCGGCGGCCGACTTGCCTTCCTGCAGCAGCCGGAGGCCGTCGACGCCATAAAACGGGTTGGAGAGCGCTTGCGTTGCTACCGCGCCGACACCGGACGCGATGTTGGGGACACGGCAGCCGACCGCGAAATTCTTGGTTGCGACCGCGATACCGAACTGTTTGGTCGCCGGGTCGCGCGCGATGAGGGACCAGGTCATGGCCCCCTCACCGCCCCGCCGCGTAGCCTTGCATGCCACGCGGATTGGCCGCCGCCTTGCGGCGCTTGCCGTCGCGCGAGGCCGCCGTCAGACGGCCCTCGGACCAGTCCGGACCGGTCTCGAGCTTGTGCCCGCGCTGCTTGAGCTCGTCCTGCGTCGCCTTCGGCACGCGGCCCTCGACCACCAGCACGCCCGGGCGCGCGGTGCGCGGCCAGAACGAGGAGAGGAAATGCTCGGTGTGCCAGGCCGGCGCATCGATCGATTCCTGCAAGTTCATGCCGGCATGGACGTGGCGCAGGAAGAACTGCGTGATCCATTGGTCCTGCTGGTCGCCGCCGGGCGAACCCCAGGCGAGATACGGCGCACCGTCGCGCAGCGCCAAAGTCGGCGTCAGCGTCGAGCGTGGACGCTTGCCGGGCGCGAGCGAGGCCGGGTGGCCCTCCTCGAGCCAGAACATCTGGCCGCGCGTGCCAAGGCAGAAGCCGAGATCGGGAATGACCGGCGAGGAATGCAGCCAGCCGCCGGACGGCGTCGACGAGATCATGTTGCCGTCGCGGTCGACGATGTCGAAATGCACGGTGTCGCCCGGCACCGCGCCCATCTTCTCGCGCTTCATGGCCTGCGCGGCGACCGCGTCGGGCAGATCGTCTTCGTCATGCGTCCAGGGAATGTTGCCGACCGTCGGCTCGCCGGCACCGGAATTGGCGACCGCGGCGCGCGAACCGTCGGCGAGACGCGCCTTCATGATCTTGCCGAAACCCTCGATGCTGCCGGGGCGGATTTCCAGCGAGGCCTGATCGGTGACGAGCTTGCGCCGCTGCGCGTTGTAAGCCTCGGACAGCAGCGCCTCCACCGGCACGTCGACGAATTTCGGGTCACCGTAGAACGTGTCGCGGTCCGCGAAGGCGAGCTTCGCGCACTCGACCTGAAGATGGATGAACTCCGTGCCGGCCGGATCGAGACCGTCGAGATTGAAGCCCTTGAGCAGTGCGAGCTGTTGCAGCACCACCAGCCCCTGCGTCCACGGACCGGCCTTCAGCACCGTGTAGCGCCCGTAGTCATACGAGATCGGCGCTTCGATCGTCGCCTGCCACTTCGCCATGTCGTCGGCGGTGAGCACGCCGCGGTGGCGGCGGCCGGATGTGTCCATGACGTCTTGCGTGCGGCAGAACTTGTCGATCGCTTCGGCGACAAAACCCTGGCTCCAGACCTTGCGGGCGCGCTCGATCTCGGCCTCGCGCGTGCCGCCGCCGGCCTGCGCCTCTTTCAGCAGGCGCTCATAGGTGTCGGCCATCGTCGGATTGGTGAAATGCGTGCCGGGCTTTGGCACTTTGCCGCCCGGCAAATAGACCGCCGCCGAGGTCGGCCAATGTTCCTTGAACATATCCTTCACGGTGTCGATGGTGGCGCAGATGCGCTCGACCAGCGGGTATCCGTTGCGCGCGTAGCCGATCGCGGGTGTCAGCACATCGGCGATGCGCATCGTGCCGTAGTCGCGCAAGAGCGTCATCCAGGTATCGAACGTGCCTGGGATGCAGGCCGCGAGCAGACCCGTGCCCGGCACCAGGTCGAGGCCGAGATGGTCGCGGTAGTGCGCGATGGTCGCGCCGGCCGGGGCCGAGCCCTGCCCGCAGATCACTTCCGGCTTGCCGCGCTTCACGTCATACAGGATTACCGGCACGTCGCCGCCCGGCCCGTTCAGATG
>JBBWZU010000111.1:0-5339 GCA_039649225.1 Hyphomicrobiales bacterium
AGCGCAACCGTGATGTGATCGTTGCCATCGCCGCTGTCGATCTTGATATGGTTCGTCCACCCTGCCCCATTGCTGTCGACGCCGACCCAGATCACATCGTTGCCCGAACCGGTGGAAATCTCGGCACGCTTGGCGCCGTCGACAAAGACCTCCTGGTCAAAGCTGTTGTCGAGCGCCACCCAGACATCGACCCAGTTCTTGAGAACCAGCTCGTAGCCGGAAAAATTGCCGACATAGGCGTTCTTGATCGTATTCCAGGCGGAATCCAAGGTCAGTTGTGCGACTTCGCCAAACCAGTCGAGACTCACATTTCCTGCGAAATTATGCGCCGTCAGATCGAGCGAGCCCGCCGAGGACAGAAAGGTGTCCGAAGTCCCGCGCGTGGCGGGATCGGAACCGCGCAAGCTATCGAACAGCGTGCCATCGCCGCCGGCGACGCGATACGCGTACCCTGCAGCGAAGGTGTCCCACAGGTCGTCATGGGACGCCGAATTGGGGTCCCATCCGGGACTGCGCGACGTCTTCGACAAATTGAACGTGATTTGAGGCATTGCTTCTTTCCACCTGGTTGGATGAGCGCGGCGCCACAGGATGATTTCTGGAGTTCACCAGAAGGCACCGTTGCGTAACGCACTATGAAAAAAGCTGCGTCACCCGATGGGGTGATGTTGCGGAGGACATGACCTGCCGCGCGCTGAGGTTGCACGATCTCGCGGTCGAGGCGATCGCGTCCTCAGCGTGCCGGGGTTGCCACGCGCGTTCAGGCCGCGGTTCAATGCGCGCTGCTCGGGCTGATCAATCCATCGGGCCTTCTCGGTGCTGCGGCTATTCCGGCGCATGAGGAGGGAGGCAAGCGCCGCATGGCCATCGATTCCGCTACACCGGCTCCTGACTACACATAGCCTGTCGAGCCGTCCGGCCGGATCGGCACCTTGCGCTGCCAGTTGACGTAGTCCTCGGTGCCGAGCAGCGCGGTGTCGATCTCGACACCCCAGCCGGCGCGATCCGGCCGCAATTCCAGATAGCCGTCCTTCGGCAGGTAAGGATCCTTGACGTAGCGCGTGCTGCCCGCATGCGGGTCGGCCGCCTCGCCTTTGCCGGTGCCGAAGGCATAGCCCGGCCCTTCCGGCAGGCGGTACTCCAGGATCCGGAAGTTCGGCTGAGCGGCCGCGAAGTGGACATTGACGGCGGTGGCGAGCGGTCCCATCGGATTGTGCGGCGCGACCGTCACGTAGTGCGCCTCGGCCAGCGCGGCGATCCTGCGCATCTCCAACAGTCCGCCGACCACGCAGACGTCGGGCTGGATGATGTCGCAGCCGCGCACCTGCAGCAGCCGCAGAAACTCGAACCGGCTAAAGAGCGACTCGCCGGTCGCCAGCGTGCAGTCCAGTCCGCGCTTCAATTCGCCCCAAGCTTCAAAGTTCTCCGGCCGCAACGGCTCCTCGAAGAACAGCGGGTCATAGGGCGCCAGCGCGTTGCCGAGCTGCTTGGCCTGCGCCACCTCGAAGATCTTGGCATGGGCATCGAAGGCGATCTCGTAGTCGGCGCGGACGGTTTCTCGCAGCTTGCGGAAGTAGTCGGCCGCGGTGCGCACCACCTCGCCCCAGCGATGGCGGTGCATATCGACCCGATAGGGGCTGAGCTTGAACGCCGTCATGCCGCATTGCGCGTTGAGGCGGTCGAACTCGTCGCGCGCCGCCGCCGGATCGGGCGCCGTGTAGACGCCGGCATAGACCTTGACCCGATCGCGCACGTTGCCGCCGAGCAGCCGATAGACCGGCACGTTCAGGGCTTTCGCCGAAATATCCCACAGGCATTGATCGATCGCCGAGATCGCCGCAAGGCCGAGCGCGCCGGGTGGAAAGCGCGACTGCTGCATCAGCAGCAGGACCAGATACTCGATGCGGCGCGGATCATGCCCGCGAATGAAGTCGAACAGGTAGTCGAGGATCGGCGCCAGCGCCTTGTCGGGACCGTGATTGTAGCATTCGCCCCAGCCGGTCAGGCCGTCATCGGTGTCGATCGACACGAGAACGCGCGGCCGGTCCTTGTCGCGCGACATGAAGGCCCGCAGTCGTTCGATTTTCATTTCGTGCCCTGTCCCGACTAGACCATGATCCGCTCATTCCCGCGCACGCGGGAATCCAGGGCCAAGCACTCCTACCCGAGCATGTCGCCCTGGGTCCCCGCTTTCGCCGGGACGAGCGGGATTGATGACGATTGAATCCTGCCGGGACATGTTTACCGGCCCGTCACGGACTTGCGGTGTGCGACCGCTTCCGCCGTCACGAAGGCGCCGCCCTGATAGATCTCGACCGGATCATGCGGATCGTGCGGCGGTTCGCGCGCAATCACCGCATCGGCATAGTGTTCCGACTGATGCCTGGGGCGATAGCCGAGCCGAAGCGCATTGCCGTTGTCCCACCAGGCCCGCTTGTTGTCCGACATGCCGTAGACGATCTCGTATTGAAGGCCGGGCGCCGTCAGGCCGACTTCGACCAGGCTGGTCAGATCGTCGGGATGAATCCAGGTCGCCAGCCGGCGCACGTCCTCGGGCTCCAGCGTCATCGCGCCGATGCGAACGCAAAAGACTTCCAAGCCGTATTTGTCGGCGTAAAGCCGGCCCAGCGTCTCGGCGAAAGCCTTGCTCAAGCCGTAACGCCCATCCGGACGCGGCAGCACGCGATCATCGATCATCTGGCTACGCGGAAAGTAGCCGACGGCATGATTGCTGGACGCCACGACGATCCGTTTGACGCCCGCCCGCCGCGCCGCCTCGAACACATTATAGGCCCCGACGATATTGGCGGGCATGATCTTCTCCCAGGCGTCTTCCACCGCGACGCCACCGAGATGCACGACCGCCTGCACGCCGTTCATCACGGTCTCGAGCGCAGCCGCATCGGCCAGATCCGCCGCAACAAACTGCTCGCGTTCGGAAAGCGCGCCGATCGGCTGGATGTCGGTCAACTTCAAGGAGAAGCGCGGTGAAAGCCGCTTGCGCAACTCGGTCGCGATCATGCCGGCGGCGCCGGTGATCAACACCGTGGTCATGCGTTCCTCGAACGCGACAACCAGAGCGGGCGACACGGCCGCTTTCGACCATGATGCATCGGCAAGACCTCCCCAAAAGTTCAGGCAGCATTGGCGTCCCGCCGCCGCACTGTCAAATGCGACCCGGCGGAACGTCATGGCCTCAACGACGACCGGTTGAACCTCCGTGTGCGGTCGCGCGACCAATGACAGCGCAGCCCCGCGGCCGCGCAAGGCGGGAGCGCGTCATGATATTCGGCTTGCGGCGCAAGACGGCAGCGATTGTCGGCGCGCTGGTCTTGGTGCTTGTCCTGGCGATCATCGTCGCATCGGCATCGCTGCTGGTCCTGGCCGTGGCGCGCGAGTCCGCGCAGGACCCAGAATCCCAGGTTAAATCTCAGCTCGAAAAGATCAGGGCCACGCGCGCCGCGCAGGCGCAAACCGCGTTCAAGCTGCAGGGCGGATCGCGCATCCTGCTCCGGCTCGACACCGACGCCTTGCGCGAAGCCATCGCCATCGGCCTGCGCGATGACGTGCGCCGCATGCTGCGTGAAGAGCGCATCCCGTTTTCCGGCGCCGCGGCGCGTGACGGCCATGTCGAGATGCGTGTTCGCGAGGACAAAGATCGCGCGCGGGCCTTGAGCAAGCTGGAGCTACTGCTGGACGCGGGCCCCTCGGGCGGCCGCAAGGCCGATGTGGCCGACAGCCACGACGGGGTATTCAGGCTGACCCCGACCGAACAGGAATTTGCCGACCGCCTGCAGGCCTTGCGCCAGCAGACGATCGAGGTCATCGAGCAGCGCGTCGCGAACTTCGGCGTCGCAGCGGCCGGCGTGCAGCGGGACGGCGCCGACCGGATCCGCATCCTGCTGCCGGGCGTCAAGGATGGCGAACGGCTCAGCGCGATCTTCGCCAAGAGGGCGCAGATCACATTCCGTCTGGTCGACCTCTCGGTGACCGCCGAGCAGGCGCTGCAAGGCACCCCTCCGGCGGAGTCCGAGGTTGTCTATGCGCCGAAGGGCCGGGACCCGTATTTGCTGCTGCGGCGGGTCGCCATGGAGGGCGGTGAAATCATCGATGCGTCTCCCGGTTTCGACCAGGCGACACACCAGCCGGTCGTCACATTCCGCTTCAACGCGAGCGGCACGCGTCGTTTCGCCGAGATCACGCGCGACAACATCGGGCGGCCCTTCGCCATCGTGCTCGACAACGAGGTGCTTTCGGTCCCGGTCATCCGCGAGCCGATCCTGGGCGGTTCCGGGCAGATATCCGGCAACTTCACGCTCGACGACGCCAACACGATCGCCATGCTGCTGCGCTCCGGAACGCTGCCGGGCCGCCTCATCGTCATCGAGCAGCAGGTTGTCGAGCCCGACGGCCAGGCGGCAAAAGGCTAGCGCCTCGAACCCGAAATTCGCATACATACGCGGCGGCACGTATGTTGCGAATGTCGGAATCGGGACCCTGGAATCGTGAAGGCCGCTTGATGTTCCCCGCGACGATGAACGGGCGCACTTTGGTTCATGGCGACGCGCAGGGCGAGGTCCTGTTTGCCGAGGTGGGCTTAAGCTTCTGGGGCGGCGTCGACGCCGGCACCGGGCGGATCATCGACGGCCATCATCCGCTCTGCGGCGCCGGTCTCGCCGGCAAGGTGCTCGCCATTCCGAGCGGCCGCGGATCGTGCTCCGGCAGCGGCGTGCTGCTCGAGCTGATCCTCAACGGTCATGCGCCGGCCGCGCTGGTCTTTGGGACCCAAGAAGACATCCTGCCGCTGGCCATCATCATCGCCGAGGAGGTCTTTGGCCTGTCACTGCCGGCGGTGGGGCTCTCGGCGGATGATTTCCGGCGCCTCGGGTCTGTCACCCGCGTGCGTGTCAACGGCCCTGCCGTTATGGCGATCGATCCGGCGCGCGATACTGCGCCCGCCGCGCTTGCCGACGAGGCCGCATCGCAGGCCGGCGTGGCGCTCGATGAGATCGACAAGACGATGCTTGCGGGAGAATGCGGCGCGGCTGCGCAGCTCGCGATGCGGGTCGTGCTTCGCATGGCCGGATTGCTTGGCGCGCAGCGGCTGATCGACGTCAGCCAGGCGCACATCGATGGCTGTATCTATACCGGTCCGGGCGGTCTGCGTTTCGCCGAACGCCTGGTCGAGCTCGGCGCGCAGGTGCGGATTCCAACCACCTTGAACGCGGTCTCGGTCGACCGGCGCCGCTGGCGCGCGCTGGGCGTCGACACGGCGATCGGAGAGCCGGCGAGCCGGCTTGCCGATGCCTACCTGAAGATGGGAGCAGCCCCCTCGTTCA
>JBBWZU010000125.1:0-15448 GCA_039649225.1 Hyphomicrobiales bacterium
CATCACCGACCGCGAACACCCCCGGCACGTTGGTTTCGAGCGATTGCGGCCGGCCGATGCCGTCACTGGAGCGAAGATGATCGGGCGGGATATTGGTCCCGGTCGGTACGAAACCCTTGGCGTCCAAAGCTACGCCACAATCCTGCAGCCATCCGGTGGCGGGATCGGCGCCGATGAAAATGAAGATGTTGCGGATTGGCTTTTCGGTTTCCTGACCGGTCCGCCTGTCGCGCCAACGCACCGCCTGAAGCTCTCCATCAGCCGATGGCGACAAAGCAACGATCTCCGTGCAGGTCAGGAGCTCGATGTTCGGCGTCGCCTTGATCCGGTCGATCAGATACTGCGACATGGTTTCGGCGAGACTCGTCCCGCGCACCAGCATCCAGACCTTCTTCGCGTAGCCGCTCAGGAACACGGCCGCTTGCCCGGCCGAGTTGCCGCCGCCGACCAGCACCACCTCTTCCTTCCTGCACATGCGTGCCTCGATCGGCGAGGCCCAATACCAGACGCCGCGGCCTTCGAACTGCTGCAGGTTCGGAACGTTTGGTCTCCGATAGCGCGCGCCGCTCGCAACCACGACCGTCGAAGCCTTGACGCTCCGGCCACTCCGCAGCCCCAGGACGAAAGGCTGCGCGCCGCAATCCAGTGTCGTGACCTCCTCGGGGATCATCATCTCGGCGCCGAACTTCTGCGCCTGAACATAGGCGCGGCCGGCCAGCGCCTGGCCTGAAATTCCGGTTGGGAATCCGAGATAGTTCTCGATGCAGCTGCTGGCGCCGGCCTGGCCGCCGAACGCGCGCGCGTCGAAAACGCCGACCGAAAGCCCCTCGGACGCTGCATAAACCGCGGTCGCCAGCCCCGCTGGGCCGGCGCCGACGACCGCCACATCATAGTGGCGATCGCGGGGTTCGGATACCATCCCGAGCGCGCGCGCCAGTTCGAACTCATCCGGGTTTTTCAGGATCGATCCGTTTGGGCAGATCGCCAGCGGCAATTCGTCGTTCGTGCAGGGATAGTGCTTGAGCAGCGCCTGCGCATCGCGATCCTCGGCCGGATCGAGCACCGCGTGCGGGTAGGCGTTGCGGGCAAGAAAGTGCTGCAACCGGACCATGTTGGGATGGTCCGCTGGGCCGATCAGGCACGGTCCGCCGGTCCCGGCCTCGATCAGGAATACGCGACGCAGGATCAACGCACGCATGATCCGCTCGCCAAGATGAACTTCGGCGATCAGCAAGGCGCGCAGCCGGGAAGGCGACACGAGCAGTGTCTCGCCGTCGGTGAGCGCGCGCGCGTCGACCAGCGAAGGCCCGCCTGAGAGTTGCGCGACCTCGGCGAGGAAATCGCCCGGTCCCATTTCGACGATCGTCTCCGCGTGCCCAAGCGGATCGCGTTTTTCGATTGCCACGCGGCCCTTGAGGAGAACGAACATCCCGGGCGCGGTCTCGCCCGTCCGGTACAGCATTTCGCCGGCAGCGTAGCGCCGAACCTCGCCGAAGCGCCGGATACGGTCGATCTCCTCCGTCGTCAGCTTGGGAAACATCTGCTCGCGGCGCATATCAATTGTTCCCAAGAGATTCTCGGCTGACGTACTGCTGGTCTTGCCGCCATTCTTGGCCTCGACCGCGTCGTTCATGGCTAACCCCCTCGTCGTAGAAGGACCTCTGGCCATGAGGCTGTCGCGCGCCGCGCCGCGCCGCCTTGATTGTTATCAAGGCGGCGTCAGACTGGAAGCTTGGCTCCGAAGATGTCGCGTGGGACGATCACCTTAGGCAATCTGGGGCCTGTTGCCTGGCGCGCCGGTCGATTTGGAGAGGGTGAGTGCCGCGTTCATCCAGACGACCGGCACAAGGCGGTGGAGATCACGACTGCGCTCGCCGATCCGGCAAACATCAACTATAAAGCCGAGTATCGTGTCGTCGGCATCCAAGATGGCGTCGAGCGGTGGATCCGGACGCAGGGGAGGTGCATGGAATTGAAACTGCGAAGGTCCTGGATCAGGGTGCCGATTTTCAGGCGGAGCGACGTGTTGTGCGTCCCGACGGCGAAATCGTCTGGATATTTTCGCGGCGACGGCGCAAGAACGATGCTTCCACCCGAATGATCGGCATCACCTTCGGCATCACGGCGCGCAAGCGCGCGGAAGAGCGTTTGCGCGCGACCGAAGCAAGGCTGATTGCGGCGGTCGATCTCGTCGGTCTGGGACTCTACGCCTGGGATCCGCGGACCAACGCACTTGAATGGGACGCGCGCGTCAAGGCCATGTGGGGCCTGCCGGGGGAGGCAGAGGTCGACTACGGCGTGTGGCGGGCCGCGGTGCATCCGGACGACCTGGCGCGGGTAGAGGCGGCAGTCGCAAAGTGCGCGGACCCGCAATTCGATGGCCTCTATGACATCGAGTATCGCGTCATCGGAATACAGGATGGCATCGAACGCTGGATCGCAACGCGCGGCCGCACCTCTTTCGAAAAAGGTGAAGCCGTTGCTTTTCTCGGCGTCGCGCTGGATGTGACCGAACGCAAACGATCCGAACAGGCCAAGGAGGTGATGATCGCTGAGCTTCAGCACAGAACCCGCAATATCCTGGCGGTTGTTCGCTCGATCTCGGCGCAGACACGGGCTGCCAGCAAATCCCTCGCGGACTATTCCGTGGAGTTCAACGAACGCCTGGCCGCGCTTTCGCGCGTGCAAGGGCTCTTGTCGCGAGGAGACCACGTTCCCATCAGCCTCGCCGAGCTGGTGCGGATCGAACTTGACGCGGTCGGTGCGGAGCCGGATGGCGGCCGGATTGTCGTCGATGGGGCAAATGTGACTCTCCCTACGACCTCGGTGCAGATCCTGGCGCTGGCGCTGCATGAGCTCGCCACCAATTCCTTGAAGTATGGCGTGCTGGTTGGACCTAAAGGCCGTCTGGCGGTAACGTGGAACGTGACGGCAAACGAAGACGGCAGCCGCCGGCTGGCGCTGGAGTGGCAGGAGAGCGAGATCAAGGTCCGAAATAACTCTTCCGCCGAAAAGAGGGGTTTTGGCCGGCGGTTGATTGAAAAGGCCTTGCCATACCAGCTTGACGCAACCACGCGGTTCGAGCTTTTGGCTGATGGCGTGCGGTGGTCGATCGAGATGCCCTTGATGGATCGGAAGGACCATGCTGGCAATTGACATCACGACTCTGATTGGTCGTCGCGCACCTCCTCCCGGCGGACGCCATACGATCGACCTTACCGATCAACTACTCATGGCCCATCTCGCGGGTCGCCGCGTCCTGGTCGTCGAGGATGAGTTCCTGATTGCGGACGAAATTGCATTGGCGTTCGCGCGCTTGGGCGTCCTCACGATAGGGCCGGCGCGCACGATTGAGCGAGGGTTGCAGTTGCTCGCGAACTCCGAGCATCTCGATGGCGCCGTACTTGATGTCAACATGCGTGGCGAGATGGTCTTTCCCCTTGCCGATGCCCTGCGTGAACGCAACGTACCGTTCATTTTCGCGACCGGTTACGATCCAAAGGTCATCCCGGATCGGTATGGCGATGTCCCGCGGTGCGAGAAACCGCTCGACATGTTGAAGGTCGTCGAGACTCTTTTCCCGAGCTACAAAACTCCCACCTCATCCGCTCCGTAGACATCAGCTCCCCAGGATTTTCGAGATCATGCTTTTGTTTGGGCATGATATTTTCCGGAACCCGGTTCCCGCCCGGACCAAGTCCGCGGCAGGCTCTTCGTGCTCCAGCACGCGTGCTTTTAGCGTTACCAAATTGAGCGCCGTCAATGCGCGGGGCTTTTCGATCTGGAATACAAAGTGCGCGGCAGCCCCGGCTGCCGTTCCCTCCTTGGGTGCTCCCCCGACTTGGACCGCCGGCGAACCCGCGCGGTCCCTTTTTTGCGCGGGTGTGCGCGGGATCAGGCGCGCAGCGGGACACGGACGCGTCTGGATTGGGCAAGAGAATAGCGACGCGATCAATCCTCCGCGCCTGTCCATTCGCGCCACATCGTCAGGAGGACCGCCATGATCACCGGGCCGATGAAAAGGCCGATCACGCCGAACGACTCGATCCCGCCGATGATCCCGATCAACACCAGCAGGAAAGGCAGTTCCGCGGCGCCTCCGATGAGGGCAGGCAGGATGAGATTGTCCCCGATCAGCAGCACCGCCGCGCCGAAGCCGAAGAGCCCTGTGGCCGCCAGCAGGGTACCGCCGTGCAAAACCATCAGCGCAGCCGCGACGAGCACGACCCAGGCGCCGAACGGCACCATCGCCAACGCGATCGTCAATAGGGTGAACAGCAGCGGATGCGGCACCTCGGCCAGGACATATCCGATGCCGATAACGGCGCCCTTCAGGATCGAGGTGGCGAGGGTGCCGTTCACGGTGGCGCGGGTTGCGTCCACGATCTTGCGCACCAGCCGTTCGCCGGGATGGCCCAGCAGCCGGCCGGCGGTGGCGAGGGTGTGATCCGCCAGACGCGTGCCGTCGCGCAGCAGCAGAAACAAGGCGACCGATGCAATCAGGAAAAGAAGCAACCGGTGCAGCACCGCGCCCCCGAGCGCGCCGACCCAGGCTGTGATGCTTTCGATATTCGTCCCGCGCAGCCATTGCACGAAAACGTCGGGATTGCCGAGGTTGGAGCGCCACCAGCGATCAAGATATTCGCCGGCGATCGGCAATTGTGCGAGCCAGGCTGGAACCGGGATTCCGTTCGCCTGCAATTGCTTGAGTGAGCTGGCGAGGGCATCGCTCCCTTGCGCGAGCTGATGCATGGCCAGCGCGACCGGCACCAGGAGGATCAGGCCGGCAAGGAGCGTAAACAACAAGGGAGCCAGCACCGATGCGCGGCTGCCGGCGAGCCACGCAGCGAACCGTGTGTAGATCGGCCACGCCGTAATGGCGATCAATGCCGCCCAGGTCAGGCCGACCAGAAAGTCGCGTGCAATCCAAAGCCCGAGAACAATCATGAGGGTCGCAAAAGCCGCCCAGGCGACCGCCTTTGCGTTTGAATCGAGAGGCTGCACCGGCCTTTCGGTTTCCTCGATTTCGGGGCGCGCGGATTGAACAGGTCGATGGTTCATTTGCGGTGACTGCCGAGCGATCTGTTGGAATTCGCGCCATCATGCCGCGTTGCGCCGGGCGGCGATACGGTCACGCACGTCGGCGGCGATTTCGAATGAGCGGAGCCGGGCCGCGTGGTCGTAGATCTGCGCGGTCAGCATCAGTTCGTCCGCATCGGTTTCGGCGATGAGTGCTTCCAGCCCGCGCTGGATTGCGTCTGGCGCGCCGACCACCGAATAGGCCAGCGCCTGCTCGACGCCGGCCCGCTCGACGGGCGACCAGTGGTCGTCCATGTCGTCGACCGGTGGCGGCAGAGGTCCGGGCGTGCCGCGCCGCAGGCTGATGAACTGCTGTTGCAGCGACGTGATCAGGCGCCGCGCCTCGGCATCCGTATCCGCTGCGAATACGTTGACCCCGACCATCGCATAAGGATGCTGAAGCTGCTCCGACGGCTGAAATTTCGCGCGGTATATCTCCAGTGCCGGCATCAACGCCGCAGGTGCAAAGTGCGACGCGAAGGCGAATGGCAAACCGAGCATAGCGGCCAGTTGCGCACTGTAGGTGCTCGATCCGAGCAGCCAGATCGGAACGCGCAAACCCGCACCCGGCACCGCCCGGACCGCCTGGTTCGGCTGCACCGGTCCCAACAAAGCGCGCAATTCCATGACGTCGTGGGGAAAATGATCGGCACTCGCGGCGAGATCCCGGCGCAACGCACGCGCCGTGCGCTGATCGGTTCCGGGAGCGCGGCCGAGTCCGAGATCGATCCGGCTCCCGTACAGCGATTGCAGCGTGCCGAACTGCTCTGCGATCACCAGCGGCGCATGGTTCGGCAACATGACGCCACCCGACCCGACGCGGATGGTGCTGGTGCCGCCCGCGATATAGCCGATCACCACCGCGGTCGCGGCGCTGGCAATGCCCGGCATGTTGTGATGTTCGGCAAGCCAGAACCGCTTGTAATTCCGGCGTTCGGCGCGCCGCGCGAGATCGAGCGAATTGCGGAAAGCTTGGGCCGCATCGCTGCCCTGGTTGATCGGCGACAGATCCAGAACGGAAAAAGGTATCACTTGCGCAACCCCTTGGGGTTCTGGCGTCGGCTCTCAGCTCTCCCGGCGCTGTCCGAATAACTGAAGCAGCATCATGAAGAGATTGATGAAGTCGAGATAGAGTGCCAGCGCGCCGAGCACCGCCTTCTTGTCGGCGATTTCGCCGGCATCCGACTCGAGATACATGCCCTTGATGCGTTGCGTGTCGTATGCGGTCAGGCCGACGAATACGATGACGCCGACGATCGAGATTGCGAACTGAAGCATGCTTGACCCGATAAAGATGTTGACGAGCGACGCAATGACGATGCCGATGAGGCCCATCAGAAGGAACGAGCCGAACCGCGACAGGTCGGTCCCCGTCGTATAGCCATACAGGCTCATCGCACCGAACGTCGCGGCGGTGATGAAGAACACGCGCGCGATCGATGTGCCGGTGTAAACCAGGAAGATGCCTCCAAGCGACAGTCCCATGACTGCCGCATAGATCCAGAACAGCAGCGTCGCGGTTCCGGCGCTCATGCGCTGGATGCCGAAGCCAAGCGCGAAGACGAAACCGAGCGGCGCCAGCATGACGATCCAGATCAGCGGCGTGCCGGCGATGGATTGGTAGAAGCCGGAGGCGGCGGCCGCATAGGCGACGATGCCGGTCAATGCGAGGCCGCCGGCCATGTGACCGTAGACGCGTTGCATATAGGCGCGCAGGCCCGCGTCGATCTCGGCCACCATCCCGCCGGCTGCTCTGCGGGCGTTGAAATCCGAATAGGTCATGGGTTCACTCCGTGGCGGCTTCGAAGCATTCAGAAGCCTGTTTCGGCGGCCGCAGTTCGCCTGAAGGCGACCTTGCGCCTGTCAGGCGTCACCATGGAACGTCCGGCTGATCGCGGCCTTGATGGCCGTCAGATTCCGGCAGGTCTGACCAGGCTTCCGATAATGCTGATGAATATCCGAAGCGCCGGTCTCACGGCGTTCGTCCGCTGCATGCCGTTTCGACAGCCGCCAGCCAGTCCTCCCACATCGCCGGGTCTACCGGCGTTCCATCGGCCCATTTCAAGCCCCCCAAGATAAAGTCGATCTCGTCGCCGGTCTGGCCGTGACGCCGCCAGACGGCCTCGAGGAAGATCCGCATAGCCTCGTAGGCCTTGATCACCGTAATCGTGTCGGTCGCTTTCATGGTAGCCGTGCGTATGGCACCTCATCCGGGCGTTGCCGCATTGGCATCATTTGAATCGCTGTCGGCATTGACGATGATCAATTGAGGCGGATCGCGGCGCTTTTATATTTTGGAATGCGGGAACTCGGGGTCCGCAATTGCATTTCGGTGGGTGCGAACATGAACGACACAGCCATGGCCACGCAGACCGCCCATTCCGCCCAGGCGCCCGACATCGATCCGCTGTTCAGGCCGTACCGGCTTGGCCCCTTCAACCTGCCGCATCGCATCGTGATGGCGCCGCTGACCCGGTCGCGGGCGCGTCAACCGGGCAATGTGCCGAGCTCGCTCGCCGCCTGCTACTACGCGCAGCGCGCTTCCGCCGCGCTGATCGTGAGCGAAGCAACGCAGGTATCGATGCAAGGCCAGGGTTACGCCTGGACGCCCGGCATCCACAGCCGTGAGCAGATGGAGGCGTGGCGCGGCGTCACGAACGCGGTGCATGAGTCTGGTGGATTGATTTTCAACCAGCTTTGGCACGTCGGGCGCATTTCGCATCCCGCGCTGCAGCCGGACAATGTCCTTCCGGTCGCGCCCTCCGCCATCACGCCGCAAGGCAAGGCCTTCATCGAGAACGAGCGCGGCGAAGGTCAGCTTATTCCGTTCGTGCGGCCGCGCGCGCTCGATATCGAGGAAATTCCCTACCTTGTGGGGCAATACCGGCGCGCCGCCAAAAACGCGCAGCTTGCCGATTTCGACGGTGTCGAGATCCACGCCGCCAACGGCTATCTGCTCGATCAATTCATCGAGACCGGCACCAACAAGCGCACTGACGTTTACGGTGGCTCGGTGGAGAACCGGACGCGACTGCTGTTCGAGGTCGCCGAGGCGCTGGTCCAGATCTGGGGAGCGGATTGCATCGGTGTGCGGCTGTCGCCGCTCGGCAAGCTGAACGATATCCATGACGACAACCCGGAAGAGACTTTCGGCCATATCGCCGAGCGGCTCGGCGACTTTGGCTTTGCGTATCTGCATATCGTCAACCCGGCGCTCGAGCAGATGCAGAACGGGAAGGATCCGGATCCGCGGGCGCTCCGGATGACCGAGCTGATCCGCAAAAAGTACCAGGGGACGCTGATCGTGGCGGGCGGTTTCGACGCGAGGACCGCGGCGCAGTGGCTTGCAGCGGGCAGAGCGGACCTCGTCGCGTTCGGCCGCAAGTTCATCGCCAATCCGGATCTGCCCGAGCGGTTTCGCGTTGGTGCACCGCTGAACGCCGACGATCCGACGACCTATTACGGCGGCGGCGAGAAGGGATACACCGATTATCCTTCACTGGCGCAGGACCGCGGTGAGGTACCTAAAGCCTGCGTGGACGAGCGCTGGAGGTAAGTCTCAGATGCGACTTTCCGATTGCGCCAGGCGCGAGGCGCTGATCTCCAGCGCTTGCCGCTCCTCGGGCGACATCTCGGGTTCGAAAGCCCGGACGACGCCACGCCGTCCGACAATGCTCGGCAGCGACAGCGTGACGCCGAACCTGTCGTGGTAACTGCCGACCGGAATGACGGCGCGCTCGTCGCGACCGACGATTTCCGCTATCCGCGCCGCCACGATGCCGATACCGAACTGGCTCGCCTCGTTGCCTTCGATGATACCGATATTGGCGTAACGCACGTCCTCTTCGATTTCCTTGCGCACGCTATCGAACTCTTCCCCGCGCTGTTTGATGATCTTGCCGAGCGGCACACCGGCGATGCGGGCGGACGACCAGAGGAACACCTGCGAAACGCCGTGTTCTCCGATCACCTGCGCTTCCACCTGGTTGGCATCGACGTCGAAATACTCCGCCAGCTGGACGCGAAAACGCAAGGTATCGAGGAAGGTGCCGGTGCTCAGCACGCGCTCGTGTCCGAACCGGGTGCGGACAACGTCGGCCAGGGCATCGGGAGGATCGGTGACCACCAGGATGACGGCAAGAGGCGCGACGCGAACGACCTGTGGAACGATGTCGCGATAGATGTCGGCGTTCGTGCCCAGCAGCCGCAATCGGCCTTCGCGATCGCCGCGGTCCGTCGCGCCGCCGGCCTTTTCGTTGATGCCGGCGGTGATCATGACCAACTTGGCCTCGGCGAGATCCGCATAGTCTCCGGCGACGACGGTGGTCTTGGGACAAAGCGGCGCTCCGTAGCGGATGTCGGCCGCAACCGCCGCGGCGCGTTTGCGCGTCCGGTCGACGATGACAATCGTGCGGGCGCTCCCGCGTACGACAGCGGCGAGAGCGCAAGCACATCCGACCCTTCCGGCGCCGACAATTCCAACTTTCATGAGTCCGACACGCTGCGAGCTGTCAAGGCAAACTCATCCGCACGCACAATCCCGCGTGGCGGATGGCGCAGAATTGAACGTCGCCGCTCGTGGGTTCGATGAACCAGATTACCGGGAGGATGGCGCTGATATTGGGGGAGCCGTTGACGGCGCGCATCTCATAGGCCTCGGTGAGCGACGGCCTGCCGATTTCGGCCGGAGGCCTGACGCAGTCGCCGTTATTGGCCGTCAGGTTCTGGAAATTATAGCGCACCGTGCAGATCCAGAACTGGTTCGCCTTTTTGTCGATCACATAGGCCGATGTCGTTCTATTGGTCGAGGTTTGCCTGACCTCGGGTTCGGGCACCAGTTCATAGCGGCCGGCCAGAGCGGCGACGGGCCATCCTGCAAGGATTGCAACAGCGATGCACATCGTCCTGCGCCGCATGGAATTGCTCCTTTGCACCGGCGTTGCCAAGCTTCGGCATAGGCGCAGCATTCGGTTGCGGCATTGACCGGCATCAATTGGCCCGTTGGCGCAGTGGTATTGTTGGGGCCGTTGCCGAGATCATCTAGCGCGGCCGTTGCTTGAGGGAAATTGACTGCCGTCAAGGCGCCTCGACAGCGCGCGCCCCATCCTGCCGCGCAGATTTCCACATCGGTCGCGTGCGGCCCGCGCGTGGAGGCTCGCGTGCAGGGAAATTTCACGCCGCCAATGGGGATCCGCCTGAGTGCATTGCGCGCGTGTAGATGAGCAGAATTACGGCGCATCCGTCCTGTGAGTTCCTGGAATGAATTCCCGGAACTCCTGGAATTCTTGTCGCCGCTTCCTCGCGTGGGCTCAGAGATGTCGAAGCATTCTACCCGCCAGCTTGACGATCAGCAGCGCTCGACCGCCGCACCGTCCCGGCAGCTCTGGACCTCGGCCGCGTGCCCGGTTGTCGATCATGACGCACGCCCCGAAAGCGAGGCGCAGTCGAGCCGCCCAGCGCTCCCGCGGCGCTGCGTTGGCATTATCGCCGCGTCTGGCGGAATTGCAGTCGCCAACCTTTATTACAATCAGCCGATGCTGCCCGAGATCGGCCGCAGCTTCGGCGTTGACTCGGACGTCATAGCGGTTCTGCCAATGCTAACGCAGATCGGCTATGCGTTGGGCTTGTTTCTGTTCGTGCCGCTCGGCGACGTCGTCGATCGCCACCGGCTCCTCGCGGCGCTGTTATGCGGCATCATCGTTTCCCTGCTTGCGCTCGCGCTTGCGCCGTCGCTGGTGTGGCTTGACATCGCCAGCTTGACGCTGGGCATGACATCGGCTGTAGCGCAGGTCCTCGTCGTATTCGCCGCGCAGCTCAGCGCGCCGCAGCAGCGCGGCCGCGTTATCGGCACCCTGCAGGCGGGCATCATCGCCGCCATCCTGCTCGCCCGGACGCTGTCCGGTACGGTGAGTGCGCATTTTGGCTGGCGTCTCATGTTTTGGCTGGCAGCCGCGATGAATCTCGGCGCGCTGGTCGTCCTGCATCGCGTCCTGCGGGGAACGCCGCCGCCGGCGCCGCAGCCCTATGTCCGTGTGCTGCGGTCGCTCAAGGACCTCTGGCGCAGCTACCCGCAGCTCAGAACGTCATCGCTTATCGGAGCGCTGCTGTTTGCGGCGTTCAGCATCTTCTGGTCGACCCTCGCTTTCCGTCTTGGCGAACCTCCACTCGGCTATGGGCCGCAAGTGGCTGGACTGTTCGGATTGCTCGGCGCGGCCGGCGCCGCGATTGCGCCTCTCGCGGGCCGTCTGACCGACACCCAGGGAGCCGGGTTCACGGTTGCGCTCGGCACCATCGCGACGGCACTCGCGTTCGTGGTGTTCATGCTGGCCGGAACCTCTCTGGCGATGCTTGCGCTCGGCGTGATCGTGCTCGATGTCGGCATCCATGCCGCCATGAACGGCAACCAGAGCAGAGTTCTCAGCCTGGCACCGCAGGCGACCAGCCGCACCAACACGATCTACATGGTGTTGTATTTTGCCGGTGGAGCTCTCGGCTCCTACACCGGCGGGCTCGCCTGGCATCATTTCGGCTGGCCGGGCACGACGGCTCTTGGGCTCCTCTATAGCGCTGCCGCGGTCCTGGTGCGCTTTTCCGCCTGGATGCCGGCGACCGCCGCTGATGACGAAACCAATCAAGGCCATTCCGGCGCGCGTGGCGCCGTCGCATCCGCACGAGAAGTCCGATGACGATGACCACGGATCGGACCCGAGCGTGGTCCAATCGGCGCTGGCTTTGGGGCGCCGGGATCCTCGTTCTTGCCGGCGTCGCGGCATCCGCAGAGGTTCGCGATTTGCAACGCCGGGCGCCATGACGGCAATCAATTTTGCCAAGCGGAAATTGATAATCGTCAGCGCTGCGAGCGGGCTTTGGGGAGAGCGTCACCACGGCGTTGCCGTGCCGAGAGGAAAGCCCATGACATCCGCAGTCATTCACATCCTGCCGGACGACAGTCTCGAGGACTGGATCGTGCAAGATGACGATGGTTGCAAGCTCGGCCACTTCCCGACCCGAGAGGCCGCCGAACTGGTCGCGCAGCCACTCGCGCAAAAGCAACGCGGTGAATTGGTGATCCATCTTCCGGACGGAAGAACGGCCCGCCAGAGCTTTACGAACGGGTAGGGGGCGCGAACGCCGCAGTCCCCCGCTCGTCCCTGCGAAAGCAGGAACCCAGCCTAGCGAACTCCAGCACTTGTTGCTCTGGATTCCCGCTTGCGCGCGAATGAGCGGAACATGATCAAGCGGCTTTAATTGGCATCATGGCGGCAATTGTCAGGCGGCGCGCCCGCATCTTGCGCCGCAATCACAAGCGATGAGCAAATTTGACGATCGTCATGGCGGCGGCCGGACTACGGCTCGATTGTGTGCCCAGAAAAGCTACACAGAAAAAGACCCTCTGGCTGCGAGCGATCCGCCATGCCTGTGATAACGCGACGACAGCTCCTGGCTTCGACCGCCTGCGTGCTTGCTGTCGAAGGTCTGTCGCGCGCCGTTGCCCGCACCTATGCGGGCGCGCTGCCCTGGGAACCGTTCGACGGCTCGCCGCCCGCGATGGAGCGACCCGGACCGTCGCGGTTCTTCACGCATGACGAGGCGAGGGCCATCGAGGCCATCGTCGATCGGCTGATTCCGCGCGATGAACTCAGCGTCGGCGGCAAGGATGCGGGCTGCGCCGACTTTATCGACCGTCAGTTGCGCGGCCCATTCGGCGATTCCCGGCAGCTCTATATGCGGCCGCCCTTTGCCAAGGGCGCGATCGAGCAGGGTCCGCAGTCGCCGGTCGTGCCGACGCAACGCTATCGCGCCGGCCTTGCGGCACTGGACGCGTATTGCAAGCGGAATTTCTCCGGGCAAGGCTTCGCCTCGCTCGCGCCGGCCGAGCAGGACGACGTGCTGCGGCGCCTCGAGGCAGGACGCGTGCCCGACGCGGAGGAGCAGCAGGCTTTCTTCGAGCTGGTGCTGCAAAACACCATGGAAGGCTTCTTTGCCGATCCGATTTACGGCGGCAACCGCGATATGGTCGCATGGAAGATGATCGGCTTTCCCGGC
This sequence comes from Hyphomicrobiales bacterium, assembly GCA_039649225.1. Lineage (GTDB taxonomy): Bacteria > Pseudomonadota > Alphaproteobacteria > Rhizobiales > Xanthobacteraceae > PALSA-894. Next base: position 13,126 of record JBBWZU010000125.1, read on the forward strand.
GTGCGCTACGATTTTCGCGATCACGTCGAGAAGCACAATGTGAAGTATCCCTTGCCTCCGGTCGGCCTGATGGGGCGCGCCGACTGGGCCACGCTGAGGTGAAGCCGTGCCCACGAAGCTGCGCCGAACCGATGTAGTGGTGATTGGGCTCGGCTGGAGCGGCGCTATCCTGGCCAACGAATTGACCGACGAGGGGCTCGATGTCGTGGCGCTGGAGCGCGGTCCCTGGCGCGACACGGCGCGCGATCTTTCCATCAATTTTGTTCCGGATGAGCTGCGCTATAATGCACGTCTCGATCTCGTCCTGCGGCCGGCGCAGCAAACCTTTACGGTGCGCAACAATGCCGGCCAGACCGCCTTGCCGATGCGCGAGTTCGGCTCCTTTCATCCCGGCAACGGTGTCGGCGGCGCCGGCGTGCACTGGGCCGGAATCACCTGGCGTTTTCCGCCCTCCGACTTCCGGCTGCGCAGCCACCTCTCCGAACGCTACGGCGCGGCGGCAATTCCCTCCGACATGACGATCCAGGATTGGGGCACGAGCTACCAGGAGATGGAGCCGTTCTACGACAAGTTCGAATATCTGGCCGGCGTTTCAGGCCGGGCGGGAAACCTGCAAGGCACGATCCAGGATGGCGGCAATCCGTTCGAAGGCGCACGCCAGCGCGACTATCCCAATCCGCCGCTGAAGGTAACGTTCGGTCCCAAACTGTTCGCCGACACCGCACGATCGATGGGATACCGGCCATTCCCGATTCCCTCCGCGCTGCTCTCACGCCCCTACATCAACCCGCTCGGCGTCGCGATGGGAGAATGCACGTTCTGTGGTTTTTGCACGAACTACGGCTGTGCGAACTATTCGAAGGCAAGCGCGCAGACCACGGTGCTTCCGGTCCTGATGTTGAAGCCGAACTTCAAGGTGCGCACTGAATGCGAGGTGCTGCGGATCAATGTCGACAAGTCCGGAACCAGCACAACCGGCGTCACCTATGTTGATTCCTCGAACCGGGAATGGGAGCAGCCGGCCGATCTCGTTATCGTCTGTGCCTTCATGCTGGACAATGTGCGGCTGTTGCTGCTCTCCGGGGTTGGCAAGCCGTTCGACTTTCGCACCGGCGAGGGCCAGGTCGGCCGCAATTTCTCCTATCAGACGCAGAACAGTGCTCAAGGGTTCTTCGACAACAAGAGATTCAACTTCAATCCTTTCATCGGTGGCGGCGCCACCGGCATGGCCATCGATGAGCTCAACAACGACAACTTCGATCATGGCCTGCTCGGCTTCTTCGGCGGCGGAAGCACGCGCTGCGCACCGATCGGCGCGGCGCCGATCCTGACGCGTCCGATCCCCCCCGGCACGCCGCGCTGGGGCGGGACCTGGAAGAAGGCCACTGTCGATAGCTATCTGAGCACGATCTCGGTCGGCTGCGAGTCGAGCAGCTATTCCGATCGCAATAATTTTCTCGATCTTGATCCGACCTATAAGGACCGGTTGGGCCGGCCGCTGATGCGCATCACTTTCGATTTTCCCGAGAACGATCTCAAGATGTCGCAATACGTCACCGCGAAGGTGGCTGAGATCGTCAGGACCATGGGCGCGAGCCAAGTTGTTCCGAGCCCGCGGACCGGTCATTGGTCGGTGGTGCCCTATCAGTCAACGCATACGGTCGGTGGCGCCATCATGGGCGCCGATCCGTCGAACAGCGTTGTGAACAAGTATCTGCAGACCTGGGATGTGCCCAATCTGTTCGTCGTTGGCGCATCCGCATTCCCGCAGAATTCCGGTTTCAACCCGACCGGGACTGTCGGCGCACTCGCGTTCAAGGCCGCGGACGCGATCCGCAATCTCTACCTCAAGGCGCCTGGGCCTCTGGTGCGCGCATGAGCCGCCGATCCGCCGCGGTCGTGATCGTCGCGCTGGTCGTGCTGATCGCGGCGGCGGGCATCGTGTACGCTTTGCTGCCCGGACGGCTGGCGTTGGCCGCGGACGCGTTCCAAAAGCCCGATCCGCAGTCCTTCGAGGATATCGAGCGCGGGCGCTATCTTGCGACCGCGGCAGACTGCGCGGCCTGCCACACCGCGCGCGGCGGCAAGCCTTTCGCGGGTGGACTTCCGATCGAGACGCCTTTCGGTACGCTGGTCGCGCCGAACATCACTCCGGACCGCGAGAGCGGCATCGGAGCCTGGACCGACGACGAGTTCCGCCGCGCCATGCAGGACGGCATCGGCCGCGATGGCGAATTCCTTTATCCCGCGATGCCTTATCCCGCCTACGCCAAGCTGGCGCGCGATGATGTGCTGGCGATCCGCGCCTACCTGGCGACCGTCG
>JBBWZU010000132.1:0-4320 GCA_039649225.1 Hyphomicrobiales bacterium
CGCATGATAACGGCCTGTTTTCACGGAGCAAATAGGCCGCAAACCGCCCGGCGACAAGTATCGGTCCAATACCCCTGCAAATAGGCATAAAGGGCGGGCAAAGCGGAGCGTGCCCGCCATCTGCTGCAGACAATTGCGGCGGGCACGGCGCAAGTGCGCCCGCCCTACGCCGATGCAAGCCCGCGGCTAATGATGATGCAGATGTCCCACTTCGTGCTCGTGCGCCTCGTCGGTGTCGACGAGCTTGCCGTAAACGAGCCCGAGCGTTGCGCCGTACAGCAGATGAAACGCCGCGATCACGAGTGGCGCGAACGGGCCGCAGCGCATACCGAACCATCCGGCGCCAACCGACGGCAGCACGACCAGCATGACCATCAGCAAGGTGCCGGCCGAAAAAACCGTGCCGCGCACCCAGGAGGGGCCGGGCAGAATATCGTGCAGCATGCCGAACACGCTGCCCCACAGCAGCGTGCCGACAAAGAAATGAAACAGCAGGCCGACCGGCGGCGCACGCATGCCGATGGCCTGCGTCAGCAGCGCAACCGGCTCGTGCAGCACCGACATCGCGAACGTCGCGATGAACCCGGCAACAACTCCGTTGCCGATCCGATCCGTGATCGAGACGTCAGTGCGCATCGCGCTATGCCAGCGCGGTCTGAGTCTGAGCGGCTTGATTGCTCCACTCGGCGTGGAAGAATCCATTCTCGCCCATCAGGCAGACTTCGGTCGCGTTGCCGCGTTCGCCAAGCTTGCGCGCGGCATCGACCGCGAACAACATTGCTTCGGATTTGCTCTTGTAGGGGCCGAATTCTTCGTCGGCGAATTTGATCATCCAGCCGTTGTCATGCTGGACGAGAAAATAACGTGTTGGCGACATTTAGTGCTCCCCATGTCGTGTCCACCTCACGCAGGCATGCTCACCTCGCTACGCGTCGATGAGGGTGATGCTCTAACGCCGCATCACGGGAAAAGTTTGGCAGCGAGCCATGCGGGCGCCGCGGCGTCCCCCGCGTGGCGCGCATGCGGGATTGCGTGAGATTGCCGCGATATACGTGGCAATCGGCGCCGTTCAAGTGCGCGGTACTGGAATATCAGCCGAAAACATCGTTTTCGATGCGCGCGCACGCATAGCAAATCGTTAACCGTTGTCTCGCACGCGCCGGAACTGCGGCAAAAGCACGATTTAATTCGTGCGAGCCTGCCGCGTCAGTTTGTCCAGATTCGTTCGAGCATGGGGCAAAGCGCCTCGAACCGGTCGATCACAGCATAAGCGCCCGCTCGTTCCAGCGCGGAGGCCTCATGATAGCCCCAGGTCACGCCGAGCGCGGTCGCACCCGCCGCGCGCGCCATCGCGATGTCGTAGACCGTGTCGCCAACGACCACGGTATCCTCCGGCGCAACGTCGGCTTCGCGCATCGCGTCCAGCACCATGCCGGGATTGGGTTTGGACGGCGCGTCCTCGGCGGTCTTGATGGTGATGAAGTGATCGAGCAGTCCATGCATGCCGAGCACCGCGCGCACGCCGCGCTGCGATTTGCCGGTCGCAATGCCGAGCAGCACGTCGTCGCGGCGCGCCAGCGACGCAATCGCGTCGGCAGCGCCGGGATAGAGCGGCTCCAAATGCTTCTCGCCATCGCGCATCACATGGAACGCCGCCTTGTAGCGCTCGACCATGGTGGTGACCGGAAAGCCTGGATGATCCTTGCCCAGCACCGCGAATGCCTCGGGCAACGAGAGGCCGACGATCGACAGCACGGTCTCGCGCGGTGGTGCGTCCAGCCCATGCCAGCCATAGGCCTGTGTCATCGCTGCAACAATCATATGCTGGCTGTCGACGATGGTTCCGTCGCAGTCGAAAATCACTAGTTTCAAGGGCTTGGACATGAATTCTCAGGTATTTTCAACGACACAATGACGCCCCGAAGGGCGCCGATGGTAGCGGTGGCTTTCTCCGGAAGGCTCTATTAAAACATTCCAGTCTGGAATCGGCGAAAACAAGCCGATCCACGGGGATGAACTACCGGCCTAAGCCGCGCTACGCGAGTCCTTAAACTCTCGCTGAGCGGCGCGAGCATGAGGAGTCAATGAAGCTCACCGACATCACGGCGCCCGACTACTTTCACAAGGTCGTGGACTGCCAGTGGGCCTGCCCGGCACACACTCCCGTACCAGAATATATCCGGTTGATCTCGGCGGGCCGCTATGGCGACGCCTACATGGTCAATTGGAAGTCGAACGTGTTTCCGGGGATTCTCGGGCGCACCTGCGACCGCCCCTGCGAGCCGGCCTGCCGGCGCGGGCGCGTCGAGAAGGAGCCGGTCGCGATCTGCCGCCTCAAGCGCGTCGCCGCTGACTACAAGGACGATATCACCGAACGGCTGCCGAAACCGGTGGCGAAACAGAATCGCAACGGCAAGCGCATCGCGCTGGTCGGTGCCGGACCGGCATCGCTGACCGTTGCGCGCGATCTTGCGCCGATGGGCTATGAATGCGTGGTGTTCGACGGCGATTTTCGCTCCGGCGGCATGATGCGCTCGCAGATCCCGAAGTTTCGCCTTCCCGACAAGGTGATCGACGAGGAGTGCAACTACATCCTCAATCTCGGCGTCGAGTTTCGCGGCGGCCGTCCGATTACCAGCCTGAAGGCGCTGCTCGCCGAAGGCTGGGACGCGGTGTTCGTCGGCTCCGGCGCGCCGCGCGGGCGCGAGCTCGATCTGCCCGGCCGCAAGGAAGCGGCGAAGAACATCCACATCGGCATCGACTGGCTCTCCTCGGTGTCGTTCGGCCACATCACCAAGATCGGCAAGCGCGTCATCGTGCTCGGCGGCGGCAATACCGCCATGGACTGCTGCCGCTCCTCGCGCCGGCTCGGCGGCGAGGACGTCAAAGTGGTGGTGCGTTCCGGCTTCGAGGAGATGAAGGCCTCGCCGTGGGAGAAGGAGGATGCGCAGCACGAAGGCATCCCGATCCACAATTTCCTCGTGCCGAAGGAATTCACTCACGACAAGGGCAAGCTCACCGGCGTCCTGTTCGAGAAGGTGAAGGCCGAGTTCGACGACAAAGGCCGCCGCAAACTGGTGCCCTCGGGCGAGCCGGACCAGCATTTCGAATGCGACGACGTGCTGGTCGCGGTCGGGCAGGAGAATTCCTTCCCGTGGATCGAGCGCGACATCGGGCTCGAATTTGACAAATGGGACATGCCCAAGGTCGATCCGAAGACCTTCGCGTCGAGCAATCCGAAGGTGTTCTTCGGCGGCGATGCGGCGTTCGGCCCGAAGAACATCATCTGGGCGGTGGCGCACGGCCATGAGGCCGCGGTGTCGATCGACAAATACCTCAACGGCGAGGATGTCGGCCATCGCCCCCTGCCCGCAGTCGAAGTCGTCAGCCAGAAGATGGGCATCCACGAGTGGTCTTACGACAACGACATCGCGAACGATAAGCGCTACCGCGTGCCGACGCGCGACAATGTCATCGCGCTCAAGGACATCCGCACCGAGGTCGAGCTCGGCTATGACGACAAGCTTGCCTTCGCGGAGGCACAGCGCTGCCTCAACTGCGACGTGCAGACCGTCTTCACCGGCCAGCTCTGCATCGAGTGCGACGCCTGCGTCGACATCTGCCCGATGGACTGCATCACCTTCACCGGCAACGGCGAGGAAGCCGACCTGCGCACGCGGCTGAAGGCGCCGGCGCAGAACCTCACCCAGGACCTCTACGTCGCCGACAACCTGAAGACCGGCCGCGTGATGGTGAAGGACGAGGATGTGTGCCTGCACTGCGGCCTGTGCGCCGAGCGTTGCCCGACCGGCGCCTGGGACATGCAGAAATACCTGATTGAAATGACGCACGCGGAACAATCATGCCGATCCAGAGCGTAAACGACTTCGTCGTCCGGTTCGCCAACGTCAACGGATCGGGCTCGGCCAGCGCCAACGAGCTGTTCGCGCGCGCCGTGATGCGGATGGGCGTGCCGGTCTCGCCGCGCAACATCTTTCCCTCGAACATCCAGGGGCTGCCGACCTGGTACGAGGTGCGGGTGACCGAAGCCGGCCACCTCGGAGCGCGCGGCGGCGTCGACCTGATGGTCGCGATGAATCCGCAGACCTTCGACAAGGACCTCGCCTCGATCGAAAAGGGCGGCTACCTGTTCTACGACAACACCAAGCCGCTGCCCGCCACGCGCCTTCGCAACGACATCACGGTGATCGGCGTTCCGCTGACGGCGATCTGCAACCGCGAATACATCGACCCGCGCCAGCGCCAGCTGTTCAAGAACATCATCTATGTCGGCGCGCTCACGGCGATCCTCGACATGGA
>JBBWZU010000160.1:0-4558 GCA_039649225.1 Hyphomicrobiales bacterium
TCCGAGTTTTCGCGCATTGCCGGTATCACCGGCCTCGTCATGACCAAGCTCGACGGCACGGCGCGCGGCGGCATTTTGGTGGCCCTGGCGGCAAAACATGCGCTGCCGGTGCATTTCATCGGCGTCGGCGAAGGCGTGGATGATCTTGCGCCCTTCGCCGCGAAGGATTTCGCCAACGCCATCGCGGGGATTGACTCCACCTCATCCTGAGGAGCCCGCGAAGCGGGCGTCTCGAAGGATGGCCACGAGCGCTGTACCCGCCCTCGTCCTTCGAGACGCCATGCTGCGCATGGCTCCTCAGGATGAGGGCTCAAGATGAGCGCGGAACGGCGATGACAATCGGCGCCGGCCGCGCTACATCCACCGCATGTCAGCCAATCCCGCGAAGAAAAAACTCAACCCCATCCTCAAGCTCGTGCTCGAGATGGGACCACTGATCCTGTTCTTTTTCGCCAATTCCAGGCCGCAACTGTTCATGCCACTGGTGGGGCCGCTGCTGCCGGCCGCGGTCGCGAGCGGCGAACATGCCGGCATCTTCGTTGCGACTGCCGTATTCATGGTGGCGATCCTGGCCGCGCTGATCGTGTCCTATACGCTGACCCGGCATCTGCCGGTGATGGCGATGGTGACGGCCGTGGTCGTGCTGGTGTTCGGCGGTCTCACGCTCTATTTCCAGAACGAGACCTTCATCAAGATGAAGCCGACGGTGATCTATGTCTTGTTCAGCACCGTGCTGATCGGCGGATATATCTTCAACAAGCCGTTCCTGGCGATCGTATTCGATGCCGCCTTCCATCTGACCGAGGAAGGCTGGAGCAAATTGACACTGCGCTGGGCGCTCTTTTTCCTCGCGCTCGCGGTCGTCAACGAGATCGTCTGGCGCACGCAGTCGACCGACACCTGGGTGAACTTCAAGTCGTTCGGCGTGGTGCCGTTGACCTTCGTGTTCGCGGCGTTCCAGTTTCCGCTGTTGCAGCGCTATGCGGCGGCGCCGGAGGAAGAGTAACGCTTATTGCGTCTTTGGCGTCGCGGGGGCCTGACGCGCGGCCTGGGTCGGCGTCGGCTGCGCCACGAAATAGGTCGCCTGCAACACGCCCATGCCGAACGGCGTCGGCACCGAGAAGCGGAATGGCACCAGCACGCGCGTGCCGGCGATCGGCGCGAGCCACATTTCCATCTCGCGCTGGGCGATCAGATATTTGATTGCGGGCCGCTCCGGCCGGTGCCCGGCGATCGGCGTGTAGAGCACCTGGCAGACCACGACCGGGCCCTGATAGCCCTTGTCGGCATGGACCTGATCCATGCGCTTGTAGACGAGGTCGACGTCGGCGCGCTGGCGCCCGTCGAAGATCGCAAGCTTGCGCCGGCAGGCCTCCGGCGCGAGCACCTCGCCATTGCCGGCAACCGGAATGATGGCGGCGCTCATCGGATCGGTCACGCCCTTGCGGTGCGCCTCGGTCACCGGCACGCGATCCGGCGCGGGGACGAGCGGCGGCTCGGCGGTGACTTCCCGCACGGTGCCGTTCTGCAAGACCATACGCACCTCGTCGGGCTTCTTGTCCGACGTTGTGGTGGATACGTAGCTCGTCGCCATGACCTTGGCGCCGCTGAACGTGCCGCGCGCGCCGGTCGAGCCGGAGCCGTCCGCGATCAGCTTGACGAGCCCGGTGGTGCGGCCGCTGGCGACCGCCGTGTACTGGTCGGGCGCGATGTCGATGACCCAGCTGCCCGACCCAAGCGGAATGCCGGCGAGCGAAACCGCGTAGCGCGCCTCGAGCTTGCTTTGGGCTTGCGCGTTGCCTATGCCGGCAAGCGCCAAAACGCTGGCGGCAGCGAAGAAACGGCCAATGTGCCGGGCGTGATGCACGAGGGGTATTCCTTCACCTGCCGCAAGGAGCGGCGCCCAAGCTGTCTTCAGGCTGGAATACGCCGAATCTGTGGTTCTGAACCGGGTTCTTGGGTCTCCTTCTTGGCGTCCACCGAGTGCCCCGCATTCAAATCGGCGGCACTGGATTTGTCGCGCGTCCGGACGGAAAACCGGTTTCCACTTTTCCTGGACGCGCTCCAGCCCGGCTTGACGCCAAAGGCGGGTCTCTCTATACGTCCGCGTCCCCCGGACTGGAGCGCTTTGCACCATCGGCGACCGCCGGGCAGGAACCATTTAGCCGGAACGTTCAGGTTCGAACGCTCAGATTTCAAGGATTTCGACCATGTCGCGCCGCTGCGAACTGACCGCCAAGGGCCCCCTCGTCGGCCACAAAGTCAGCCATTCGAACATCAAGACCAAGCGCCGGTTCTTGCCGAACCTGCTCAACGTCACGCTGATGTCGGACGCGCTCGGCCGCGCCTTCAAGCTGCGCATTTCGGCCAATGCGCTCAAGACCGTCGACCATCGCGGCGGGCTCGATGCCTTCCTGGCGAAGGCCAAGAAGGACGAGCTGTCGCCGAAGGCCCTCAAGCTCAAGACCGAGATCGCCAAGAAGCTCGGCGAAGCCAAGGCTGCGTAAGAAGGCCGCGTAAGCGTTGGCGGCCTGACTCGCTTCACTCCGCCAGCGTGAACTGCAGCAGCAGCGTACGCTGGATCATCGAGAAATTGTCGTCCGAGATCAGCGTCAGCACCAGGCTGCCGTCCGGCGCACGATTGACCGACAGCCCTTCCATATTGTCGATCTGATAATTCATGTCGGCCTCGATCAGGACCGGCCCGTCGATGAGCGCGCCCGGCTTGATGGCGGTCAGCGGCACGCGGCGGATGCGCATGCCGACTCCGGCGCGGCGCGAGAAGCTGCGCTCGAGCAAAAACAGATCGCCGGCGGGCGTCACCGCGCAATCGCTGATGTCGAACTCGCCGATGCGCCGGACGGCGAACTCGCCGGGATCCTCGCCGCCGATCAGGAAGCCCTTCAGGTTGCCGGCCGGATCGAGGCCGCGCTCCGAGACCGCGATCAGCGTTCCGGAGAGCGGCATGCCGTTGGGCACAAAATCGAGGCACTCAAGCCCCTTGTTGTTGGGCAGCGTCGCGATGCCGGGCGGGGTTGCGATCGGTTCGGCGCGCGCCATGAGGCCACTCTTGGCATAGTCGAGACGCACGATGCGATTGACGCGCTCGATGCCGAGAAAGGCGGTGCCGCCGTCGAGCGCCAGCGACTCGGTGTCGTACCAGCCGCGCGCCGCCAGCGGCTTGCCGTCGGCGCCCAGCACCGGCGCCATTTCGGCGTCCGCAATGCCAACCGGGCGCGTGCCCTCATAGATGATGCGCCCGCGCAACCAGCGGCCCTTGTCGGTGACGGACAGAAAGTGCGCGCCGTCGGCCGCAACGCGGATCGCCGAGACGCCGCCGAACTCCTTGTAGGTCGAGGTCAGCGCGATGCCGCCGCGAAAGGCGAGCGCGCCGAAGCGCACGCGCGTTGGATCATTCGGCAACAGCGCCGCAATCGGCCGGGCGAGAATTTCAATGGCAACGGCGTCATCCGGCGCGCGCTGACCGGGTTGCGCGGAGGCCGAGAGGGTGAGGAGAACCGCGACAGCAAGACCGAGCAGCAGGCGCGGTCCCTTATCCTTTCTCTCGAGGGGAGGGAAAGAAAGAGCTTGCCTCAATGCAGCCTGCGGCGCGGCTTGCGCGAAATCTCTTCGGCCGCGTGCTCCTCGAACAGCTCGGCGAGCTTTTCGGTCATCACGCCGCCGAGCTCCTCGGCATCCACGATGGTGACGGCACGGCGATAATAGCGCGTGACGTCATGGCCGATGCCGATCGCGATCAGCTCGACCGGCGAGCGTGTCTCGATCTCCTCGATCACCCAGCGCAGATGCTTTTCCAGATAGTTGCCGGGATTGACCGAGAGCGTCGAGTCGTCGACCGGCGCGCCGTCCGAGATCATCATCACGAACTTGCGCAGCTCGGTGCGCGCCAGCAGACGCTGATGCGCCCAGTCGAGCGCCTCGCCGTCGATATTCTCCTTGAGCAGACCCTCGCGCATCATCAGTCCGAGATTCTTGCGCGAGCGGCGCCACGGCGCGTCGGCCGACTTGTAGATGATGTGGCGCAGATCGTTGAGGCGACCGGGATTCGGCGGCTTGCCGGCGGCGAGCCAGGCCTCGCGCGACTGCCCGCCCTTCCAGGCACGCGTGGTAAAGCCGAGGATCTCCACCTTCACGCCGCAGCGCTCCAGCGTGCGCGCCAGAATATCCGCGCAGGTCGCCGCGACGGTGATCGGGCGGCCGCGCATCGAGCCGGAATTGTCTAGCAGCAGCGTCACGACGGTATCGCGGAAGGTCGTGTCCTTCTCGCGCTTGAACGAAAGCGCGTGCATCGGATCCATGATGATGCGCGGCAGGCGCACCGGATCAAGCTGACCCTCCTCGAGGTCGAACTCCCAGGCGCGGCTCTGCTGCGCCATCAGCCTGCGCTGCAGACGGTTGGCGAGGCGCGAGACCACGCCCTGCAGATGCGAGAGCTGCTTGTCGAGATACCCTCTGAGGCGATCCAGCTCTTCGGGCTCGCACAAATCCTCGGCCGCGATGGTCTCGTCGAACTTGGCGATGAACGGCTTGTAGTCCG
>JBBWZU010000234.1:0-2924 GCA_039649225.1 Hyphomicrobiales bacterium
TGTGGTGCAGGCGGTCTAACTGCCCCGTGACGGGCGCGATCGCGGGCTTGCCTGCGGCGCCAAATGGCGCAAGGTGATCTTCTCATGACTGGCACGATCCAAAAGACCCGCCTTGCGCATGTCACCGGCGGTTTCCAGCAGAGCCTTAGTCAGCGAGCTAGTCTTTTTCTTCTTGTTCTTCTTGGTCATTGTTTGCCTCCTGAACGATACCCTCCGCGAGGACCCACGTAACCGGCGCGAGAAGCAGAGGACGAAACGCGGACGCTTCGGCAGGTCCCGCGCGCGGGCGTCGGCTACGTGAATCGCATCGCGGCGCGCAACCGCTCCGCCGCGCCGCCGGCGTCTTCCTTGGCGATATTGGCGTAGTTGATCATCAGCCCGTTCAGCGGCGGCGACGTCACGGCGCAACGCGACAGCGCGGTCGGCCCGATGCGTTGCTCGCGCAGGCGCGCCACCAGGTCGACGTCGCGCTCTTGGTGGCGCAGCTCTTGCCCGCGCAGCCGGGCGACGAAATGCAGGCCGCCATCCGGCACGATGACCTCGAGCTCATCGGGGAGCGCGGCGGACAGGGCCGCGGCAAGTGCGCTGCGCCGTTCCGCATAGATGCTGCGCATCCGGCTCAGATGGCGCGCAAAATGTCCCTCCGACACGAAGGCTTCGACCATCTGCTGCAACATCATGGCGGGGCTTGGATGCGCGGTCCTGGCGGTCCGCGCGAAGCGATCGACCAGGGCATGCGGCACGACCACATAACCGAGACGCAAGCCCGGAAACAGAACCTTGCTAAACGAGCCGACGTAAAGCACGCGCCCGCCGCGATCGAGGCTCTTCAGCGCGGCCGGCGGCTGGCCGTGATGATGAAACGCGCAATCGTAATCGTCCTCGATGATCCAGGCTTGCTGCCGGCCGGCCCAGTCGAGCAGCGCCTGGCGCCGCCGCGCCGACATTGCGGTCCCGAACGGGAAGTGATGCGTCGGCGTCACGAACGCCAGCGTGGCATCGGGAGCGGTCTCGATGCCCGCCGCCACGTCCAGCCCTTCGTCGTCGACCCTGACGCTGGCCAGGCGCACCGCCGATTTCGCCAAGATGTCGCGTGCGAAGAAGTAGCCCGGGTCCTCGACCCACACGCTGTCCTCGGGCTCGAGCAGCACCTGGCCGATCAGCTCGAACGCACCGAGCGAGCCGGCCGTGATCAGGATCTGGTCCGCCGTGCACGCGACGCCGCGCGCAATGCGCAAGTGAGTAGCGATCGCCTGCCGCAAGGGCTCATATCCCATCACCTCATGGGGATGGGCGAACTGCTCGATATCAAAGCGCCGCGCCACGCGGCTCGCGGTCTGCACCCATTGCTTGCGCGGGAACACGTCGAGCGCCGGCAATCCCATCTGGAACAGCAGTGGCTTCGGCGGCAGCCGCAGTTGCGCCTGCTGCGCGCCCTTGCGCACGCCGGGAGCGAAGACGGCCGCCTTGCGCTCGGGCGGCAATGATGGATTGACGATCGTGCCGCGCGCGCCGTCGCTCAGCGTATAGCCTTCGCCGGCGAGGATCTGGTAGGCGAGCTCGACGGTGCCGCGCGCCACGCCGAGTTGATTGGCCAGCGTGCGCGAGGAGGGCAGGCGCGCGCGCGCCGCGAGGCGGCCGTTGAGAATCTCCGAGCGGACGCGGTGATAGATGTCGCGATAGGCCGGAACGCTGGCCTTCTGGCGCGCTGACGCGATTGCGCGCAGTGGCGCGTTTGCGCGCGGTGGCGCGTTTGCGCGCGGTGGCGCGCCAGTGTGGAGATCAGTCATGGCCTGGTCCCAAAATCATTCCGAACGGGAAAGTGAAGCCAAATATTTCAATAGCGAATGCGTGCGCGATGCCCCTCGATCCGTGGCGCCATTGACACCATACGGTGGCGTATGTCAAGGATACGGTTGCGTATCAGTTGCAAAATATTTGGCCGACGCAAGATTCTTGCGCGGCGCGCGCGGCACGTTTGCCGGCGTCGGGTGCCGCAAGCGCCATCAATCGGGCTGCGCGGAATATTCCGTCAACATGTCGGCGCAGGCGGCGGTCAGGCTCTCGCGCTCGCGCGATGTCTGCTCGAGCAAAATGAGGCTCTGCCCGAAAACGAACGAATAGAGCAGGACCGCGCGCGCGCGCGCCTTCTTCGGCGTCAGGCCCGTGTCGCGGTAGAACTTCTCGGCGACTTTCACCCGCGCGGCGTCGACGCTGGCGACGGCCGCGCCGGCGCTTGCATCGGAACGCGCCCACTGCCGGATCGCGAGCTCGATCCCCATGCCTTCGGCGTTGACCGGGCCGGAATAGATTTTGATCATCGATTCGACGCGCTCGCGCGGCGTCCCGCCGGCGCGCGCGCCATGTTCCTGCACCGAGGCGATGCGTCCGCGCGCCCATGTCTCCAGCATCGCTTCAAGCAGCGCGCGGCGATCCTTGAAGCGCCGGTAGAATCCGCCTTTGGTGATGCCGAGACGCTCGGCCAGAACCTCGACCCGCACGCCCTCGATGCCGCCGCGGCCAAGCTCTTTGAGCCCCGTCTCGATCCACATGTCGCTTCCGCTGGCGCGCTCCATCAGCTCCTCACAAAGTCTTGATACGGTACCGTATTGACATCCCGGCCGTCCGCGATACGGTACCGTATCAAACTTTGACGGGCCTGTATTGCATCGTGTGGCCGGCTTTTCGCCGTCCCGGCAGGCGCAAGATTTTTCCGCTTTCTCGTCTTGTGAGGGAAGAGAGGGCAAAAACGGAGGCGTTCGCGATGAGCCGGCAACAACAGGTCAACCTCTTGAAACGGCTATTGAACTACGTCGAGACCCGAACGACAAGCATGGCCGATGCGCCCTGGCACAATGACGCCTCGGTCTATGCCGACCCGGATCACCTGGCGCGCGAGCAGCAGATCCTGTTCCGCCAGCATC
>JBBWZU010000017.1:0-3003 GCA_039649225.1 Hyphomicrobiales bacterium
TCGACTTCGCCTATCGCCACGTCAAGCGGCCGATGCCCGAATTCTTAGGCCTGGTGGAGAGCCATCTTGCGCGGCTGCGGCTCGAGCCTGCGATCCTCGACAGCTATCCACACGAGCTTTCCGGCGGGATGCGCCAGCGCGTCACCATCGCGCTCGCGAGCGTCTGCCGGCCCGACTTCATCGTCGCCGACGAGCCGACGACCGCGCTCGACGTCGTGGTGCAAAAGGACGTGCTCGGGATGCTGCGCGGCGTGCAGCGCGAGATCCGTTCATCCATGATCCTGGTCACGCACGACATCGGCGTGCATGCCAATGTTACCGACCGTCTCGGCATCATGTATGCGGGCCGGCTGGTCGAGGAAGGCCGCACCGTCGATGTGATCCGCAATCCACGCCATCCCTACACGGCACATCTCATTTCCAGTCTGCCGCGCATCGGCGATATGACGCAAAAGCGCGGGCTCGACGGCGCCCCGCCCAATCTTGCCGCGCCGCCCCCTGGCTGCCGCTTCCATCCGCGCTGCCCGCTCGCGTTGGATATCTGCCGCGCGGAGCATCCGCCGATGGTCGACGTGACGGCCGGACATCGCGTTGCCTGCTGGGCGACGGCGGCGCCTCCCGGGAAGGCGGTGGCCTCATGAGCGAGCCGCTGCTCGATGTCAGCCATGTCGGCATGACCTATGTGGTCGGCGGCCTGCTGGCGCGCCGCACGGTGCGCGCGGTCGACGACGTCAACCTGCGGCTGGAGGCCGGCAAGCCGGAGATCCTCGCGGTGATCGGCGAATCCGGTTCGGGAAAGACCACGCTTGCCCGCATGATCCTCAACCTCGCGACGCCGACCGGCGGCGCGATCCGCTTTCTCGGAACCGATCTGTCGCGCATCCGCCGCAACCGCGCGCGGATGGATTTCATGCGGCAGGTTCAGCCGATCTTCCAGAATCCGTTCGAGGCATTCAACCCGCTCAAGCGGCTCGACCGCTATCTGTTCGTCAGCGCCAGGCGGTTTGCCGGTGCCCGCGGCGCGGACATCGCGGCGAAGGCCGACAAGGCGCTGCACCAAGTCGGCCTGTCGCTCGCCGAGGTGAAGGGGCGCTTTCCCCATGAGCTGTCGGGCGGGCAACTGCAGCGCGTCGCGATCGCGCGCGCGCTGATCTCCTCGCCCTCGCTCATTGTGGCGGATGAGCCGGTTTCGATGGTGGACGCCTCGCTGCGAATGTCGATCGTCAATCTGTTCAAGACGCTGCGCGACGAATTGAAGGTCTCGATCGTCTACATCACGCACGATCTTGCGACTGCCTACTACATCAGCGACCGCGTGCTGATCATGCAGCGCGGCCGGGAGGTCGAGAGCGGCGCGGCGCGCGAGGTGCTGGCCAATCCGCAGCATCCCTATTCGATCCTGCTGAAGAATTCCGTGCTCTCGCCGGAAGACGCCGGCAAGCCGTTCATGCCAGCCGACGCCGCGCTGCCACCATCCGCAACACAAGCCTGAAATCCGGAGCGACGCATGCCCAAAGCCGAAGTCAAACTCGACCGTGATGCCGTGATAGGGGCAACCGACCGGCGGCTATTCGGCGCCTTCGTCGAGCATCTCGGCCGCTGCGTCTATGGCGGCATCTTCGAGCCCGGCCACCCGCTGGCGGACGAGCGCGGCTTTCGCAAGGACGTGCTGGCGATGGTCCGCGAGCTCGCCCCGACCATCATGCGCTATCCGGGCGGCAACTTCGTCTCAGGCTACAATTGGGAGGACGGAGTCGGCCCGGTGCAAGATCGCCCCAGCAGGCTCGATCTTGCGTGGATGTCCACCGAGCCGAATACCTTCGGCACCAACGAGTTCATCGACTGGTGCCGCGCCGCCGACATCGAGCCGATGCTTGCGGTCAACCTCGGCACGCGCGGCGGCGACGCGGCGCGCAATCTTCTCGAATACTGCAACCATCCTGGCGGCACGGCGCTGTCGGATCTGCGCCGAAAGCACGGCTACGAACAGCCTCACGATGTCAAATTCTGGTGCCTCGGCAACGAGATGGATGGCTGGTGGCAGATGGAAATGAAGACGGCGACCGAATATGGCCGCATTGCCGTCGAGGCGGCGAAGATGATGAAGTGGATAGACCCGACGATCGAGCTGGCCGCCTGCGGTTCATCGGGGCGTACCATGCCGACCTTCGGTGCCTGGGAAGACACGGTGCTGGAGCACACGTTCGATCACGTCGAATACATTTCGCTGCACACCTATCTCAACAACTATGCCGGCGATGCGCCGGCCTTCCTGGCGAGTCCCGACCTGATGGACAACTTCATCGAGGAGGTGGTGGCGATCGCCGACAGCGTCGCCGCGCGCCGGCGTTCGCCTAAGCGGATCATGTTGTCGTTCGACGAATGGAACGTGTGGTATCGGACGCGCCGCAATCGTCAGGAGCGCGTGAAGACGGGCTGGCCCGTTGCCCCGAATATCCTCGAGGAACCCTACAGCATGCTTGACGCGCTGACCTTCGGCGGCGCCTGCATCTCGCTCATCAATCACGCGGATCGGGTCAAGGTCGCCTGCCTGGCCCAGCTCGTCAACGTGATCGCGCCGATCATGACCGAGACCGGCGGGCCCGCCTGGCGGCAGACGATCTTCTATCCGTTCGCCGACTTCTCAAATCTCGGGCGCGGGACCGCGCTGCGGGCATCGATCGACTGCCCGACCTATGCGGCGAACTATCTCGACCCGCGCGGACCGGTCGAAACGTTCTATCCGCTGGCTGCCGTACCGTACTTGAAGCTGTCCGCCGTGCACGACGAGAAGGCCGGTACGCTGACGCTGTTTGCCCTCAACCGCCATCTGGCCGAGAGCATGACGGTCGACGTCGCCATCAAGGGATTTTCCGATCTCAAAGTCGTGACGGCGCACCAGCTGCACGACAAGGACTTGACGGCGATCAACACCAAGGCCATGCCGGATCGCATCAGACCCGCGCCGCTCAAGGAGATCGAATCCCGCGGCACGCGCCTGCG
>JBBWZU010000249.1:0-3012 GCA_039649225.1 Hyphomicrobiales bacterium
GCATCAAGACCTATTCCAACTGGCCGACCATCCCGCAGCTCTACGTCAAGGGCGAGTTCGTCGGCGGCTGCGACATCATCCGCGAGATGTTCCAGGCCGGCGAGCTGCAGGGCCTGATGAAGGAAAAGGGCCTGCCGGTGCGCGAGGCCGCGTCGGCTTGATTGTCCTGGATCGGATCGCGGTAAACGAGCGGTCCGATTTGCCTGTTGCGGCACATCGATTAATCGATGTGCCTTTGCTTTGGCGAGCTGACTTCTAAAATTGCCCCGTTCGTCAAATTGTGTCGTGAGATCAGTCGTGTTACATAAGTTACAATTGTAACAACAGGAGCCATGGGCATGCATGGACCCGTAGAGAAGACAACGACGGCAAGCGCCCGCGCCGCGCGATCGAAAGCGCGGTCAGCGAAGCAGCCCGCCGGTGTGGTGCGCATTCCCGTCGCGTTGGATGAGCGGCTGACGCGGCTTGCCGAAAAGACCGGCCGATCGAAGACCTATTACGCCCGCAAGGCCCTTGAAACATTCCTTGAGGACACCGAGGATTATCTTCTCGCCGTGGCCTCCTATGAATCGTCGAACAAGACCGTCTCGCTCGAAGAGCTCCGCAAGAAGTTCAAGCTTCAAGATTGAGTTCAACGCGATTGCGGCGCGGCAGATGTTGGCGCTCGATCCGGTCATTCGCGATCGGCTCGACCGTTTTCTCGAAGCCGGCGTCACGCGAAATCCTCGCCGGGTGGGCAAGGCATTGGAGGGCCGGCTTAAGGGGTTTTTGGCGCTACAAGATCGGCTCATACCGCATCATGTGTCGCATCGAGGACGAGCGGTTCGCCGTCGTGGTCGTCGCTGTTGATCATCGGGATCATATCTACAAGGGGCTGTGATTGCCCCGCAAAGCCTCTCGCGCGGCGCCCTGCGGCGCGCTAGATTCCGTCCCGAAGCGCCTGCACAAAGACAGGCGTTCGGGAGGACATCATGCTCAGGCAAGCTTTGCTGGCCGGCGCTGCGACGTTTGCGTTCGCCGCCAATGCCAACGCACGCATCACCGAGATCCGCATCGACGCTGTCGAGCCGTTCGCCGAGAACCGGAGCTTCGGCCCGGCCGGCGCCTATGAGCGCGTGCGCGGCGTCGCCAAGGGCGAGCTCGATCCGAAGTCGGCGCGCAATGCCGTCATCGTCGGCCTCGACAAGGCGCCGGTGAACGCCAGCGGCAAGGTGGAATACGAAACCGACTTTTTCATCCTGCGCCCCGTGGATGCCGCCCGTGGCAGCGAGGTACTGCTCTACGAGGTGAACAATCGCGGCCGCAAATTCGTACTGACCTGGATCGACGAAGCGCCGCAGCAGGCGGGCGGCGCGATCAATGATCCCAGGAGCGCGCAGGATGCCGGCATCGGCTTCTCGCTCGGACGCGGCTACACCATCGCGTGGTCGGGCTGGGACCCGGACGCTCCGACCGCCGGCAACGGCATGGCGACGCGGGTGCCGGTCGCGCAGGAGAACGGCAAGCCGATCGCGCGCCGCATCCGCGAGGAAATCCAGGTCGGCACGCGTGGGCCTGCGGACGTTGCGGTCGTCAAGCTGAGCTATCCGGCTGTCTCGACCGACAGATCGAAGGCACGCCTCACGGTGCGCGATCACGAGGGCGATCCGCGCGCCGAAATCCCGGCCGAAAGCTGGGAGTTTGCTGATGCAAGTTCCGTCCGGCTGCTGCCCGCGGGAACCAGGTTCGCGCCGATCAAGATCTACGAGCTCTGGTACGAGGCGACCGAACCGAAGGTCGTCGGCATCGGCTATGCGGCGACGCGCGATCTTGTGTCGTTTCTGCGCGGTGGAGCGGCCGACGACAAGGGCACGGCCAATCCGGTCGCCAATGTGCGCCACACCATGGCGCTCGGTATCTCGCAGAGCGGGCGCTATCTGCGCCATCACATCGAGCTCGGCATGAACGGCGACGAGAACGGCAAGCGCGTGTTCGACGGCGTGCTGGCGCATATCTCGGGGGCTGGCAAGGTCTTCGCCAATCATGAATTCGCCGAGCCGGGGCGCACCGCGACCCAGCATGAGGATCGCACCTATCCGGAGAACTGGTTTCCGTTCAGCGCCGCGATGACGACAGATCCGTTCGCCAAGAAGAGCGGCGCGCTGCTGCGCGGCGACGCGACCGATCCGCTGCTGATCGAAACCAATACGTCGACCGAATACTGGCAGAAGGGCGCCTCGCTGCTGCATATCGATCCGACCGGATCGCGTGACCTGACGCTGCCGCCGGATACGCGCGTGTACCTGATCGCCGGAACCCAGCATGGCGGACGTGCCGGAGGTACGACTGCGCCCGGTCCCTGCGCCAATCCACGCAATCCGCACAGCTCCGCTCCCGCGCTGCGCGCGCTTTTGGTGGCGCTGGAGCAGTGGGTGACGAAGGGCGTGGCGCCGCCCGACAGCCGCGTGCCCTCGATCGCGCAAAAGACCGCACAGGATGCGTCCGACGTGAAGATGCCGGTGGTGAAAGGCTTTGCGCTGGCGCCGGGCGCCAACGTCATCGGCCCGCCGGTCGACTGGATCGATCCGCCCGGCAGCGGCAAGCCGGTCTACATGACGGCGAGCGCGCCGCACGTCTACAGCACGCGTGTCTCTGCGGTCGATGCGGACGGCAACGAGCTGGCCGGCATCCGTCTGCCGGACATTGCGGCGCCGCTCGCGACCTATACGGGATGGAACGTCTACAAGGCGCAGCCGGGCGAGCTGTGCGACCGCGATGGCTCGTACATTCCGTTCGCCAGGACCAAAGCCGAGCGCGAGGCGTCCGGCGATCCGCGGCCCTCGGTCGCCGAGCGCTACGGCACGCGGGCGGCCTATGTCGCCAAGGTGAAAGCCGCAGCCGACGACCTCGTGCGCGAACGGCTGCTGCTATCCGACGATGCGGCGCGCTACGTCAAGGACGCGGAGGCGAGCGACAGATTCTAGGACGAACTCAGATCACGGGCACGACACTGCCGTCGGCGTCAGGCTGCAG
>JBBWZU010000253.1:0-5556 GCA_039649225.1 Hyphomicrobiales bacterium
ACGGCCTGCCGACGCAGACAGTGCGGATTTCCGGAAAACTTTCAGCCGCCGGCAAGAGGGCCGGCACCAAGGGCGGCACGATTCTCGTCACCGGCGAGGACATCCAGGTCACGGGCGCGACCATCGACGCGTCCGGCCGCGATGGCGGCGGCAAGGTGATGATCGGCGGCGACTGGGGCGGCGGCAATCCCAACAGCGCGCTGGTGTCGAACCAGAGCGCGCAGCTCGAAGGCTACAAGATCTCCAATGCCACGACCGTCAGCGTCGATGGGACGACGAAGATCGACGTATCGGCGAAAGACCGCGGCGACGGCGGCAAGGTCGTGCTGTGGTCGGACCAGACGACGAGCTTCGCCGGTACGATTCTCGCCACGGGCGGTGCCGAGTCGGGCAATGGCGGGTTCGCGGAAGTCTCCGGCAAGGGCCTGCTCGCGTATACGGGGCTCACCAACCTGAGCGCGATCCACGGGAAGTTCGGCACGCTGCTGCTCGATCCTTACGACGTGATGATCAGCAACGCCGCGGATTCGAACAGTGGGTTCGGCGGCGGCACGTTTACGCCAACCGGCACCTCCAATATCAACGTGCTCACGCTGCAGAACGCACTCGCGCTTGCGAACGTCGTGATTACGACCGGTGGTACGGGCAGCCCGGGTAGTGACACGGGCAATATCACGGTCGCCAACAGCATCACATGGGGCACCAACGCCTCGCTGACGCTGAGCGCCTACAACAACATCATCGTCAATCCGGGCGCCGTGATCTCGAACACGGCGGGCGGCGATCTCATCTTCCGCGCCGACAACAGCGGCAAGGGAAGCGGCTATGTTTCGACCTTTGCGCCGGGCGCCGTCGACTACTCGGGCAGCGCTGGCCACGTCTCGTTCTACACGACACCTCTTTCGGGCTACACGTTCCCCACTTACCCCAACGACTACGTGGCGCTGACTACGAAAAATCTATCGGTCCCGAACCAGGTTAAGTCATATCTGCTGGTCAATACCGTTACCGACCTTCAGAATATCGGCTTCAATGCAACGACACTCGGAAACACGTACGCGCTCGGCAAGAACATCGACGCAAGCTCCGTTCCCAATTTCGCGCCGCTTGGAAATTTCACCGGCGTCCTGGACGGCAATGGCGGCCTTGGAACGAATTACATCATCAGCAACCTGACGATCGCACCAACCACTGCGTCGAACTGGAATGTGGGCCTGTTCAGCACCGCTGCCATTGGCAGTGAGATCCGTAACATCAACTTCTCGAACGTGAATGTCACCGCAAGCACGGGCGTCACTTCGGGTTTCCAATATGTCGGCACCGTGGTCGGTCAGAGCGCCGGCACGCTCACCAACGTGCACGTCAATTCCGGCAGCGTGAACGGCGGCTCGTTCGCCGATATTTTCGCGGGCGGTCTCGTCGGCATGGTGTCGGGTTCGATCGCGAACTCGTCGGCAGTCGTGAATGTGACAATTGGAAATGCCAGCAGCCAGAATTACGCCGGCGGGCTTGCAGGCCGCAGCGACGCCGGCCACATTCTGAATTCGACCGCAGGCGGAAACATCACCGGCGGCGCCCACAGCTACGTCGGCGGCCTGGTCGGCCACAACCTCTTCAACTCCGGCGCCGCGACGATCGTCAATTCGTCCGCGACCGGCAACGTCACGGTCGGCGCTGGTGGCTCCGGCGGCGGGCTTGTTGGTTTCAACACGAACGGCTCCTCGATCAGCAACAATTCGAGCGCGGGCGGTAACGTGACCGCGACGGGTGCGAACGCAGCGATCGGCGGCCTGGTAGGGCAAAATGCCGGTTCGATCGCCAATGCGGCCGTGACGGGCGGCCTGGTCAGTGCCGGCGCGTTCAATGGCATCGCAGCCGGCGGTCTCGTCGGGCGCAACACCGGCGGCATCTCCGTCGCGACGTCTGTCGCCAACGTGACGATCGGCGCTTCGACCACCAGTTCGCAGGAGAACAATGTCGGCGGCCTCGTCGGCGTGAACGTCGGAACGATCGGTTCGGCAAGCGCGAGCGGTGCCGTGACAGGCGGCGCGCACAGCAACGTCGGTGGGTTGGTCGGACGCAACGAGACCACCGGCGCGATTGCTTCATCCTTCGCGACCGGCAACGTCAACATCCTGGCCGGCGTTCAGAACACGGCCGGCGGTCTTGTCGGCTTCAACTTCGGCAGCATTTCCAATTCATATGCGACTGGGCAGATTGCCGGAGCCAGCAGCGACGTGAACTTTTCGACGATTCTGGGTGGCCTCGTCGGAATCAACGACGCCACCGGGGCGATCACGAATTCCTACGCCATGGGCGCGGTGATCGGCGGCACGAACAGCCAAGCCGGCGGCTTCGTCGGCTCGAACAACGGCGGCTCGATTTCCGGCTCGCATGCAACCGGAGCTGTCTCATCGGTCGACAATTCCGCAGGCGGGTTTGTCGCCTTCAATGGCTCCGGAGGAACGATCACGAACTCCTACGCGACCGGCAACGCGACCGGCGGCGGAAACACCACCGGCGGCTTTGTCGGCGACAACGCGGGAACCATCACCGGTTCCCATGCGAGCGGCAACGTGACGGGCAGCGGCGAGTCGACCGGCGGTTTCGCCGGAACGAACGACGGCACGATCACAACCTCCTACGCGACCGGGAACGTGACGAGCACGTCGTCAAACGGAAATGACTCCGTTGGCGGCTTTGTCAGCGATAATAGCGGCTTGGTTTCGAACAGCTACGCGACCGGCAATGTGACCGGCATGGGCGTGCTGGCGGCCGGCGGCTTTGCGGGTTCGAACGCTCCGGGCGCGGCAATCAACAACTCCTACGCAACCGGCAACGTCATCGGCGGACAGGACGGCTTTTTTGCTGGCTTCGTCGGGGCCAATGGCGGCGACGTCAGCGACTCGCACGCGACCGGCAATGTGAGTGGCGGCGACGGCAGCGTCACTGCCGGCTTCGTCGGCCTCAACTATGTCGGCAACATTACCGGCTCATGGGCCAGCGGCGCCGTGACCGGCGGCAACGACTCCCTGCTGGGCGGTCTCGTCGGCTTCAATATCCTCGGCACAATCGCGCAGTCGTTCTCGACCTCGACGGTCAGCGGCGGCAGCGACACCATAGCGGGCGGCCTGGTCGGATTGAACGTCGGAACCGTTAGCCAAAGCTTTGCGACCGGCGCGGTCAGCGGCGGCAATAACAGCTTCCTTGGCGGACTGGTCGCGCTCAACTATGCGGTGACCGGATTTCCGACGGGAATCATTTCGCAGGCCTACGCCACCGGCGCCGTGACCGGCGGCGCGAACAGCTATGTGGGCGGCCTCGTGGCTCTCAATGGCGGCTCGATCGATCAGACTTTCGCGGCCGGGCTTTTGACTGGCGGCACGGGCAGCACGCTGGGCGGGCTTGTGGCTTCGAACACTTTCTTTGACGCGGTCAACACACCGAACGGTCCCGCGGCGCCTCCCATATTCTCCGGCACGCCCGGTACCGCGACCAATTCCTATTGGGACACGCAGACCACCGGGCAAAGCACGAGCGCCGGCGGCACGCAGCAGACCACCGCGCAGCTCACCGCCGCCAATCCGAATGGGTTCGACAACAATACCTGGAGCACGGGCGGTGGCAACTATCCGTGCCTGAATGGCATCTGCAACCCGGCGCCGAAGCCCGGGCCGGCCGCGGGAAGGCAGGATCGCCCAGCGAGCGACATCCCGCTCGTCTCTCCGCAGCTCGTGGTTTCGGCCAACCTCGTGTCCGATCCGACCGGCCCGAAGACCGACGGCGATCCGACCCCGAACACAACGCCAGTCACCAACCCGCCGCCGGGCCCGTCAGGCGGTCAAGGCGGCGGCCAGAACAACGGCGGACGCCCGTCCGGCAATCAAGTGCCGCCACCGGGTCTCGGCCCCCTGCCGAGCGGCATGCCGCCGCTGAACGAAACGCGCTTCCTTTCGAACGAAGTGATGATGCAGCTCGGCACCATCATGACGCCCGCAGCCATCGCGGCACTCACGCGCAGCCTTGGCCTGGAAATCATCACGCAACAGAATTTCGACGTGCTCGGCCGCACGGTCTTCCGCTTCCGCATCGCCGGTCATCTCTCGGTGCGCGAGGTCATCAAGGCGCTCGAGGCGAACCGCGTGAACGTTTCTGCGCAGCCAAGCTACACCTATTCGCTCACCCAGGATGTCGCCCAGGCGGATCTGGCGCAAGCCGATCTCGCCGGCGCGCCTGCCGATACAAGCCGCAAAGGCGACTCCGCACAGTACATCGTCGAAAAGCTGCACTTGATCGAAGCCCACACCATCGCGACCGGCAAGGACGTGAAGGTCGCGGTGATCGATTCGGAGATCGACTCCAAGCATCCGGACCTGCAGGGCGTGATCACTGCCACCTATGACGCCCTGCCCTCCTCGGATCAGACCCCACATCCGCACGGCACCGGCATGGCCGGCGCGATCGCCTCGCACCGCCGCCTGCTCGGTATCGCGCCGGGGGCGAAGCTGCTTGCGGTCCGCGCCTTCGGCATCGACGAAAAAGGTGCGCAAGGCACCAGCATGAACATCGTCAAAGGCCTGGAATGGGCGGTCGCGCAAGGCGCCAAGATCATCAACATGAGTTTTGCCGGCCCGCGCGATCCGATCCTGCAGCAGGCGATCAAGAAGCTGAGCGATGACGGGATTGTCCTGATCGCGGCCGCCGGCAATGCCGGAGCGAAGTCGCCGCCGTTGTTCCCCGGCGCAGATGCGAACGTGATCGCCGTGTCGGCGACCGACATGGACGACAAGGTCTACCGGAACGCCAACCGCGGCAAGTATGTCGCGATCGCAGCGCCGGGCGTCGACATCCTGGTGCCGGCGCCGGATGGCGGCTATCAGCTCACCACCGGCATCTCGGTTGCGGCCGCGCATATCAGCGGGGTCGTCGCGCTGTTGAAGGAGCGCAACCCGCAGCTCAAGTCGGTGGACGTGCGCAACATCCTCAGCGCCAGCGCCAAGAACATCGGCCCGATCAGGACCGATATCGGCGCAGGATTAGTCGATCCGGTGCAGGCGCTGGCCAAGGGCGGACCAAAGTCGGCCGAAGCACGCTGAGGCGTGATGTCGGGACGGCTGGTCAAGAACTCGCGGCGCCTGGGGCGCTCGAGACCTGGCGCGGTGCGGGCGTGCGTGACGCCTTTGGCCCGGGCAGACGCCACATTGTCATGAGTCGTAGCTCGGCTCTCAGCGCCTTGAGGCGATGCACGAGACGATCGGCGATCAGCGCCGCACGCCCGCGATAGGTCCGCGCGGCCACATATGACTCGAGCGTCACCGACACGCTGGCAAAGCGGCCCTTGAATTCCTCCGCGCCGCAAAGGAAGTCCACCAGCGCCATCCCCTCGTCGATCGACCATTTGATGTAGTCCACCATCAGGACCATGCCGGGCGACGCGCGTTCATACGCAGGATCATAGGAGGTAAGATACGCCATCATCCTGCCGTTCTGAACGAAGTTGAGCGAAATCGCGATGACGACGCCATCACGCTCAAGCACGAAGATGCGCAGCAATCC
>JBBWZU010000327.1:0-2529 GCA_039649225.1 Hyphomicrobiales bacterium
TCGGCGTCCCACTCACGGCGACCAAGCTGACGATCTTTGCGCTCGGCGGCGCGCTGGGCGGGCTCGCGGGCGGGCTTTATGCGCACTACACGCTGTTCATCCGGCCGGACGATTTTGGCTTCGCGCTGCTGATCGCCCTGCAGTTGCCGATGGTGTTCGGCGGGCTCGACCGGTTCTACGGCGCCGTCGTCGGCCTGTTGCTGCTCGGGTTCATTCCGGAATTCCTGCGCGAGCTCTCGCAGTACCGCCTGATCGTGATGGCGGCGGCAACATTGCTGGTGCTGATCCTGCGCCCGTCCGGCCTGATCACGCATCAGACCATAGCCTGGCTCAAGACGCGTATCCGTCGGCCCGGCCTCGTATCCGGCGCATCGTCATGACGGCGCCGGCCAACAATGACGTCGCGGCGATCGAGCTGCGCGCGGCCTCCGTAAAATTCGGCGGCGTCACCGCGGTGAACAATGTGTCGCTGCGGATTCCGCGCAGCGCCGGCATCAGCGCGATCATCGGTCCGAATGGTGCCGGCAAGACCACGGTCTTCAATGTGCTGAGCGGCATCATCCGTCCGGCCTCGGGTCAGATCGTGATCGACGGGCGCGACATGACAGGGCGGCGGCCGGACGAGATTTTCCGCGCCCGCGTGGCGCGCACGTTCCAGGGCGTGCGCATGTTCGCGCATCTGAACGTGCGCGAGAATGTGTTGCTGGCGGCGCGCTCGGCCCCAGGCCGGCCGGGCGGACGATCGCTCTGGATCGACCGGCGGGGCGATGCGTTGCGTCGGGCCGAGCGGGCGCTGGCGCAGGTCGAGCTGCCGCGGGCGCTGTGGTCGGCACTGCCGGACCGTCTCACGCTGCTGGAGCGGCGCCTTGCCGAGATCGC
This sequence comes from Hyphomicrobiales bacterium, assembly GCA_039649225.1. GTDB lineage: Bacteria > Pseudomonadota > Alphaproteobacteria > Rhizobiales > Xanthobacteraceae > PALSA-894. Next base: position 880 of record JBBWZU010000327.1, read on the forward strand.
GCGCGCGCTCACCGTCGCGCCGATCGCGCTGCTGCTCGACGAGCCGGCGGCCGGACTCAACACGGCCGAGAAGGAGCGCCTCTGCGCGCTGCTCGGCAAGCTCGCCGCCGCGACCGGCTGCCGCATCGTCGTGATCGAGCACGACATGAAGCTGGTGATGACCATCGCGGAACGCATCTGGGTGATGAATTTCGGCTGCCTGCTCGGCGAAGGCACGCCGGCCGAAATCCGCGCCGATGAAGCCGTGGTCGAGGCTTACCTGGGCAGCAGGTCGCATCATGGTTGAGCCGATGCCCGATGCCACCGAGACGATCCTTGCCGTCGAGGGGCTGCGCTGCGGCTATGGGCGCGCCGAAGTGATCCATGATCTCGATTTTAAGGTCGGCCAGGGCGAGATCGTCTGCCTGATCGGCGCCAACGGCGCCGGCAAGTCGACGGTGATCAAGGCTGTCATCGGCCTGATCCCAACCTGGAGCGGCACGATCAGGCTGTGCGGCCGCGACGTGACCCAGATCCGGACCTCGACGCGGGTCGAGCTTGGCCTTGGCATCGTGCCGGAGGGTCGCGGCGTGCTGCCGCAGCTCACCGTGGCGGAAAACCTGCTGCTCGGCGGCTATGTGCGCCGCTCCGAACCTTGGCTCGCCGATGAGATGGACCGTGTGCTCGGGCTGTTTCCGATTCTGGCTGAGCGCCGCGAGCAACTCGCCGGCACGCTCAGCGGCGGCGAGCAGCAGATGCTGGTGATCGGACGCGCGCTGATGAGCCGGCCGCGCCTGCTCATTCTGGACGAGCCGTCCTTCGGTCTTGCGCCAAAAATCATCGACAAGATCTTCGAGGTCGTGACCGAGCTGCGGGCAGGGGGCCTGACCATTTTGCTGGTCGAGCAGAACGCGAATGTGGCGCTCGAGGTCTCGCAACGCGGTTACGTGCTGGATTCCGGCGCCTGCATCCTGTCCGACGCGGCCGCGAGCCTGCGCCAGGACGCCCGCGTGCGCGACATCTATTTCGGCGCCGGCTAAGCGCCGCTTCGGCGCCGGCTGACCGCGCCGCGACATCAACGCTCTGTTCGCCTCAACCCGCCAGGAGATCCGCCATGAACCCCATCATCTGCACCCGCATCCCGCTCCCCGATCCGGCGCTCGTCGCCGAGGCCGCGACCTATGCGCTCGCCGACCTGCATGAATCACTCGGGGCCGTACAAGGCCGGATGGCGCTGATGAGCCCGCGCATGCGCCCGCTGATTGCCGGCCAGCGGATCAGCGGCGCCGCGGTCACCAGCTATAATTTTCCGGGCGACAACCTGATGATCCATGTCGCCCTCAACGTCGCCCAGCGCGGCCAGATTTTGGTGCTGGCCAATGGCGGAGGCAGCCAGGGTGCGCTGTGGGGCGATGTGGCCTGCACCTTCGCGGCGCAGAAGGGCATCGCGGGTGTCGTCGCGGACGGTCCGGTGCGCGACATCGATGCACTGCGCGAGATGAACTTCCCCGTCTGGGCGACCGCGATCTCGCCGAGCCACCCGGAGAAGCGCGGTCCCGGCTCGGTCAATGTGCCGATCGTGGCCGACGGCGTGCTGGTCGAGCCGGGCGATGTGATCGTCGCCGACGGCGACGGTGTGCTCGTCATCCCGCAGGCACATCTTGCCCGCAC
>JBBWZU010000441.1:0-16128 GCA_039649225.1 Hyphomicrobiales bacterium
ACTTCGCGCGCGATGTCCTGCGCGATGCGCCGGCGCCGCGGCGAGAGATGACGCAGCAGCGGCAGGCGCTCGATCAGATTGTGCCGCGCCATCACCAGCGGCAGCGCCATGTTGTCGAACACGCTCATGTGCGGATAGAGCGCGTAGTTCTGGAACACCATGGCGGCGCGGCGCTCGTGCGGGCGCAGATGGTCGACCGGTTGTCCGCCGATCGACACCGCGCCGGCGTCCTGCGCCTCGAGCCCGGCGATGATGCGCAGCAGCGTCGACTTCCCGCAGCCGGACGGACCGACCAAAGCCAGGAACTCGCCGTCCTGGACGGCAAGGTCGACGCCCTTGAGTACTGGTGTCGAGCCGAACGACTTGGTGATGGCGGAAAGCGCGACGTCAGCCACCGGCTCACCCTACCTTCGAACGCGGCGGATAAACCTCGTGCACCACGTGGTCGATCCAGAACTGTTGCAGCCCATCGATTTCGCTGAATGTCACATCGACATTGCCATCGCCGAAGTCGTAGGCGACCGCCCCGAGCTGCGCCGCGCCGGCCATCGGCGGATGCAGGTCCGGCCCGACCAGGAAGCCGGTGGCCGGGCCCCAGACGAAACGCGTGCCATTGAGGCGCATATCGTGCCAGCGATGCAGGTGGCCGCTCGCCACCAGCTTGACGTCATAGCGGTCGAGCAGATCGAACAGTTTTGCCCGCGGCTCCGGCTTCACTGACCAGTAGCCGGTATCGCCTTCGTCCCGGTCGGCAAGGAATAATGGGCGATGCAGGAACCAGGCGAGCCGCCGCCGCTGCGCTTCGTGCATCACGGTCTCGAGCCATTCGGCCTGCTCGCGCTCGGCGGCTTCGCCGCTGCCGAGCAGCAGCGCGTTGAAGCCGATCAGGCGCCATCCGGCGATGTCGCGGACCCAGCGATCGCCGTCGAAGTGGCGCCGCCAGCGCGCGAGCCGCTCGCCGTTGACCGGCTGGTGTGGATCGCGCGCATCGCCGACATCGTGATTGCCGGGCAAGGAGAGTACCGGCATACCGAGCGCGCGCATCAAAGCCGCACAGTGCGCCGCATCGGCTTCCTGGTCCGCCGCATCGACCGTCACGTCGCCGGTGTGGATGACCAGGTCGGCTTTTTGCGCCTGCAGCCAGGCCGCGACCGGCTCCCAGTTGGGCACGAAGTGCTGCTTGCCGGGACTGAGATGCGTGTCCGAGATCTGAATGACGCGAACCATGAACTCTCTCGTTTGAGGTGACGCGGCGCACAGCGCCCGCATAGAGGTGGATTGTTACGGGTAGATGATGGCTTTGATGATGTTGTCGGTGCGGGCGGCCTGCAGCTCGAACGCCGCCTTGATATCCTCGAGCGGGAAGTGGTGCGAGGCAAGGCGCGTCAGCTGAACGCGTCCCGATTGCGCGAGCGCAATGGCGCGCGGATAGACTTCGGGCATGCGGCGCGAGAACTTGATCGAGAGGCCTTTGCGGCGCGCTTCGGCCGCGCTCAGCGTGTACTGGTTGCCTTCCGGAATCCCCACCATCACGACCCGGCCGCCGATGCGGCAGGCGCGCGCCGCGTGCTCGAAGCCGATCGAGGAATCGGTCGCCTCCAGCACCAGGTCGGCGCCGCGCCCCTGCGTCGCGTCGTAGACTTCCGCAACGCTGGCGCACGCCGCATCCGCGCCGAGATCGCAAGCCAGCGCGGTGCGGTAGGCGAGCGGATCGACCACGACGATGCGCTCCGCGCCGCTGAGGCGCGCGAGTTGGACGAGCAAGAGCCCGACCGGGCCGCAGCCCAGCACAACAACCGTTTCCATCAGGCGAAGCTGCGCCAGATCCATGGCGTGGATGGCAACGCCGAGCGTCTCCAGCAGGGCCGCGGCCGGTGCATCGAGGTCGGGCGGCACCACGTGAACCGCCGAGGTCGGGACGCTGATGAATTCAGCCAAGGCGCCGTTATGCGGCGCATAGCCGAGGAAACGCACATGCGGGCAGAGATTGGTGTGGCCGCGGTGACACCATTCGCAGGCCCCGCAGGGTTTCGCCGGATCGACCGCCACCAGCGTGCCGGCGCGCAGGCCGGCGCGGCTTGCGCCATCGTCTGTGATGAGGCCGGAAAACTCATGGCCGAGCACGTAAGGCTTGATCTTGGTCGGGCCGGTCGTGCTGCCTTCGGCATAGGAATGCAGATCGCTGCCGCACACGCCCACGGCCTTGACCTGGACCAGCACCTCGTCCTCGGCCGCCTGAGGCCGCGGAATATCCGCAAGCCGGATATCGCGGATATCGTAGAGAACCGCAGCACGCATCGCGTCCGTCCCTTTCCAATAGGGGAGGCGCCGTCCGCAGTCCGGAGCCGGACGGCGGCGGGTTCGCTGGCGCCCGCAACCGCGTTGGGCCGCGTGGCGAAGCTCACCGAGCTTCCTCCCACGATCACCATACATATGTTTCAGTTATATGACAAATGTAACGAGGCGGGGTCAACGGGAAGGGGCGAATAGGGAATAGCGAATAGCGAATAGGGAGTAGGGAGACGGAGCCCCACTTCCTACTCGCTATTCGCTACACGCTATTCGCCGCTTTTTTCTATTCGCCGCTTTCTTTCACGGCATTCCGAGATTCGCCATCACGCTGGTGAGCGCGATTAAACCCACCACCGCAGTGACCGCGCTCAAGGCAAAGCCGATGGCACGAAGCCCTGCTGGGTCACTCATGACGACTCTCCTCTGGAAAAAATTGTTTTTTCCAGAACCGGCATGCCGGGCGGATGGTTCCGGCATGCCGTCGCAAAAATCGGTTTGGTAGACAATCAATAAAGAACCCACCGGATGTTCCGGTGGGCTCCTCGCTTCGGGTTTGTCTTGTCGGACTTGTCTTGTCGGACTGTCTTGGGTTTGATGACGCGACTTTGCGTCAGTTCCGGCCCTCGGCTTCGCGACGGCGGTTCTCGGCGAGATCCTCGACCTGATCGATGAGCTTGCGGGCACGGCGGCCAAGGCCGTCCTCCTGTTGCTCGTTGATCGGCTGATTGGCGAAGGCGGCGGCATTGAGCGCGGTCTTGATCTGGGCCGCGAGGCTGTCGCGGTCGCTGGTGATGCTGCCGAGTTTGCTCAGGTATTGCGCATAGACGGCATCGTTGCTGGTGATCGACCGATTGGCATAGACTAGGCTGTTGCGTCCGACCGAGCCGAGCGGAGCATTGAGCTGCTTGTAGGTCTTGGCGAGTTCGATGAAGTCCTCGCGGCGGCGGCGAATTCCGTTCGGCAGCGCGGTCTCGAGCAATTTTTCCGCCAGAACCCGGCCGTCATGGACGTAGCTGTCTTTCAGGCCGAGCAGCGCGAGCATCGTTGGCCGTACGTCCGCATGATCGGAGAAGACCTGATCGTTGCGTCCCTCGCGGCGCACGCCGGGCCCGACCATCGCCAGCCAGGTGCGCGTGATGTCCTTTTGGACATCGCCGTGGTTCCAGGCAAAGCCGGGCTGCTCGATGACGCAGGCGGGCGCCAGTGAGCAATTGTCGGTGCCGCCGGTCACGAAGAAATAGTCCGGATTGCCGAACATCGTCAGCGTCGGCGTGCGCGCCGGGCTGGCTGTGATCATGTGCAGCAGCTTCATTTCGGCCTGGTCGGCCAGAAACGCCGACAGTTTGTCGACACGGGTCGTGATCGGGTTGGTGGCGATCAGTAGATTGAGGTCCTGCTCGAGCGTACGCGTCACCGCGGCCGTCGGGGCCGGATTTCCCGTCACGTAGATGGTCGGCGCGTCGTCGCTATGGACCGCGAACGGCGTCGTGTTCGAGCGCTGGGTGATCAGCAGGCGATTGAGGATCGCGTTGATCTCGCCGATCTGCGTGTAGGTGCAGGGCGTGACGGTTCCATTGCAGCCAACCGGGAGGGGCTGCCCGCCGACGAAATGATCGTTCTCGTCCGGCACGACGAGAAAGAGCGTGTTGTCCTTGGTAATGCCATGCGCCGCAAGCCGCGCGAAGAACTTGCCGAACGCCACATCATAGGCCTTGAGCTGGGCGACGTATTCGGCTTCGCCCGGTCCGAACGCATGGCTGGCGGTCGGCCGGTTCGTGGCCGGATCGAGCGGCAGCGGATTGCGATCGTGCACGTCGGCGACATAGAGGTAGACGACCGGCAGGCCCTTTTCGAGCATCGCCGCCGCATAACCGAGCGACTGGGTCGCGGTCGGGCTGAACAGATTGGGGAATCCCGGGCGGCCGTAGGCATCCGTGATCACATTGCCGTCGATATCCTTGACGTGCCCGTTCGCGTCACACGCGGTCGCCGAAGCGCCCTGGCAGATCGCCGGCGCGACGTTGATGTTGCCGAACAGCGCGTTGAAGCCGGTATAGCCGCCCGGCTCGTCGGGCAGCAGGTCGGGCCGACCATGGCTGTTGTTGCACAGCGCGCTGCCCTGAGCGCAATGGACCGCGATGCCGAGATAGTCGGTGTTGGGCGCCTGGCGCGCGGGCTGATTGGCCGGCGTGTTCGCAAGTGCCAGCGCGGCGCTGACCGCGACATCCTCCGGCGAACCGACGCCGAACACGGTGCGGACGTCGGCCGGCAGGCTCTCGAACTCGATATTGGCGACCGAGAATGCGCCGACATCGCAGCCCGCGCGCGTGAACGGAACCCATGGCGCCGGCGCGGTCTTGCCGGCCTCGTTGATCATTTGCGGCGCGCCGTCGCCAGCGAGCGCTGTCCAGTACAAGAACGAGCCCTGGAATCCGACCGAGCCGTCGGCGCGGAAGAAGCCATAGCTGTTGGCGACCGGAACGCCCATGCGGTCGCCGTAGACCCCGGTCAGCGCCGTGAGGATGTCGGTTGCGGTATGCGAGATCAGCGGCGTGTGATGATTGCCGCTGATGGTGCCATTGTTGACAATGAAATTGAGCAGATTCGGCATCTGCTCGAGGTCGGAGGGCACGTTCGGATTGTCGCGCCGCAGATGCACATTGTCGAAGGTGATGTGGACAACGTGCTTGATCTGCCCGCCGGCCGATTGAAGGCTGCAAGCCGCTTGCGCAATGCCGGTTTCCGCCGAGATGAGCATACTGCCGAGAACAATCGATCCAGCCAAAGCAAAGTGTGTTCGCAAACGACGCATTGTCGCCTCCGTTGTTGCCGCGCGGATAGGAAATATCTGCGGTGGTATGCCGCGCGGCGATCTGACCGGTGCGATGTTGCGCCTTGATGACGATCGCGACGGCCGCGTTCAAATTCCCGTGGTCACGATGCGCGATCCGCAACGTCGATTCAGCCGAACCGGCAGGCGTGCCGGCGCTGATGATCGTTGCGATGGGCAGTCCGGTTCGGCGGCTTGGCGCGCGCACGCCAGGTTCGGGGCGCTAGCGCTCTCCCGGCCGCTTCTGCTTGCTCTGCTGCTGCTGCTGCACCGGCTGCTGCTGCTGCATGCGGCCGCGCCGCGCCAGGGCCTGCCCGGTCAGGCCGAGCTGCCCGTCGTTGAACGCGGACAGCAGGCCATCGAACTCCACACTGTGATCCGAGTAGGCGAGCTTCAGCCACTCTTGCGCGCGGATCAGCAGGACTTGCCTGCGCTCCGGATCGGCGGTCGCGCGAGCGAGTTGGGCGCACTGCACCGCAGACGTGCGGCACCGGTCGCGATGCTCGCGATCAATTCCGGGCATGCCGGGGCTCCTGATGGCCCATAACTGCGCCGTTTGGCACTTGGTTCCATGGTCCAGAGGCCGACCAGCGCCAACGCCACAACCGCGACCATCAGGCACCAGCCGACATGCCGCCCCCGCGTGGCGATGAAATTGCCGAGCGCGCCGTACCCGTACACGACGACCGCCACCGCAATGATCCAGTGGCGGGCCCCCTCCGAGCCGAGCGCGGGCGCCGCGATGAGCAAAACGCCGAGGGCGATCCAGTCGACGGTACTGGCTTGCCACACCATCCGCAGCAGGCCGCGCGTCCTGCGCGGCTCGATGCGCGCCTTCGCGAATACGCGCAGCTCGGCAATGGCGCCGTGCGCCATCGCGGTCAAAATGGCCAGCACGCCCGCGGCCTGAAGCGCCAGATCTCGCATGATGCCTCTCCATACAGAAGTGTATGGATCGAGTCTACGCCGTGCGTTGCGCAGGTCAATACAGCACTGTATGGTTCCGCAATGACCAAACGGCTGGCCGCACAGGACTGGATCGATTTTGCGCTGGCAACGCTTGCGCGCGAGGGCTTCCATGCGCTCAAGGCCGACGTGCTCGCACGCAAGCTCGGCGTCTCGCGCGGGAGCTTCTATTGGCACTTCGCAAACCTGCGTGGCTTTCATGGCCGCGTGATCGCGCATTGGCGGCAGATGGCGACGGACGCGATCATCGCCGATCTCGCGCAGTATCACGCGCCGGAGCAGCGCCTCGAGGTCCTGTTGCGCCGCGCCTTCGGACATGGCGCGCTCATGGAAGTCCGCATGCGCAACTGGGCGGACAAGAACGCCGAGGCCGCACGTGCCCTCGGCAAGATCGACCGCCAGCGGCGCGGCTACATCGAGAAGCTGCTTCGGCAGACCGGGGTGGCGCCGTCAGCGGCGGCAACGCGCGCTCAGTTACTGTATTGGAGCTATCTGGGCGCGGCGTTGAGCCGGAGCAAGCTGGCCGGCGCGCAGCTCGATCGGACCGTGGCGGAGCTCAAGCTGATCGGCCTCGGGCGACTTCCCCGAAAGGCCGCCGGCCTTCGCAGGGCTGCGACGCCGCCGCGCTAACGCTGCTGATGCAACCCGGTCCAGACCATGTGCATGACGAGATCGACAAGCTCTTCGCGCGAGGGGCCTGGATTGTCGAGCCACCATTCGGCGATGGCGTGCAATCCCTCTTTGAGAAATTCGGTCGACGCGTGCAGGCGCCACCGTGAGCTGTCCGGCATGAACGGGACGAGCAGGCGCGCAATCCCGGCGGATGCGCCGGCCTGAACCTTGCGCGACAACTGCGCGGTGCGCGGATCGCCACGCGGAACGATCAAGAGCACGCGCGCGGCGTCCGGCTGCTGCTCGACGAATTGCAGGAAAGCATCGACGCTACGGCGGAATTTTTCCTTTGGATCGCTCATCGTTTCGGCAATCGCCTGTCCCTTGCCGATCAGGGCATCTCGGATCGATTCAAGCACCGCCAGGAAGAGGGCCTGTTTTGAGGCAAAGTGGTCGTAGAGCACCGGCTTGCTGACTTTCGCGCGCGCCGCGATGCGGTCCATCGAGGTTTCATCGTACCCCTCCGCCGCAAAGGCACGCACCGCCGCCGCGAGGATCACATCTCGGCGTTCCGCCGCGCTCAACCGTTGGCGCACTCTTGACGTCATGCCGAAGACTATTACCTACTCATCGGTAGGTTATCAAGCATGAGGTGATGCCATGCGTATTTTCGTTGCAGGTGCCACGGGAGCAGTCGGGCGATGGTTGGTGCCACGCCTGATGCGCGCGGGCCATAGCGTGGTGGGACTGACCCGCACGCCGGCGAAGGCCGCCATCCTGCGGGAACTTGGCGCCGAGCCCGTCGTGGCGGATGCGCTCGACGAACGGGCGGTTCGCGCGGCGGTGCAAACCGCGCGGCCGGATGCGATCGTCCACGAGCTCACCGATCTGAAAGCTGCGGCGGACCTGCGCAAGTTCGATCGCGCCTTCGCCAACAGCAACCGGCTGCGGACCCTTGGAACCGACCATCTGCTCGCCGCGGCGCGCGATTGCGGCGTGAAGCGAATGGTGGTGCAAAGCTACTGCGGCTGGCCCTATGCCCGCAGCGGCGGACACGTGAAGTCAGAGGAAGACGCGCTCGATCCCAATCCGCCCGAGGAGATGCGCCGCACGCTCGATGCGATCCGATATATGGAACGGATCGTCACCAGTTCGTCCGCGCCCGAAGGCGTGGCACTGCGCTATGGCGCGTTCTACGGACCCGAGACCGGCGCGTTCGATCCCTCGACGGTCGATCAGATCAAGAAACGCCGCGTCCCGCTCATCGGGGATGGAGGTGCGTGGTGGTCGTTCCTGCATATCGACGACGCCGCGGAGGCGACGGCGCTCGCGGTCGAGCGCGGGCAGGGGGTCTACAATATTGCGGACGACGATCCGGCGCCGGTGCGCGAATGGCTTCCGACCATCGCGGCGATGCTCGGCGCAAAGCCGCCCTTCCACGTGCCGAAATGGTTGGCCCGCCTGGCGGCCGGCGAGCACCTCGTCGCCATGATGACGGAGTCGCGCGCCGGATCGAATGCCAAAGCCAAGCGCGAGCTCTCCTGGCGTCCGCGCCATCCGTCCTGGCGTACCGGATTTGCCGAGATCGTCGGGCATGAGACGCGGCTGGCCGCATAAGCAGCAAGCCGCAGGTCACAACACCTCGACAGAGGTCGCCAGAACATAGCCGACGCCGCGTTCCGTCTTGAGGAACTGCGGTTCGCTCGGGTTCGCCTCGAGCTTGCGGCGCAGGCGCAGGATCTGGACGTCGATGCTCCGATCGAAGACCTCTTCGTCATGGACGTGGCACGCCGCCAGGAGTTGCTCGCGGCTCATGACATGTTGCGGTGACTTGAGAAAGGCGACCAGCAGATTGAACTCGCCTGCCGTCAACGGCACGGCTTCACCCGCCGGCGACGTCAGCCGCCGCGAGAGCGTTTCGAGTTCCCAGCCGACGAAACGATAGCGGGCCCGCTTCTCTTTTTCGCGCGATCGGCGCTCGCCGGCTTTCGCCCGTCGCAGCACCGCGCGAATGCGTGCGAGCAGCTCGCGCAGGCTGAACGGCTTGGTCACGTAGTCGTCGGCGCCGAGTTCAAGACCGATGACCCGATCCGCCTCGTCGCGGCGATGGCCGGTGACCATGATGACCGGGATATCCGGCGAACCGCGTTCGCGCATCAGCGCAAGGCCATCTTCGCCGGCGAGCTTCAAGTCGAGGACGATCAGGTCGACGGGCCGGGCGGCGAGCACCCGTGTCATGGACTTGCCATCGGCCACCGCGCTGACCTGAAAGCTCTCGCCTTCCAGATAACTGCCGACCATCTCGCGCATGGCCGCGTCGTCATCGACCACGAGTACATGTGTCACGCTCACCTCCGCGACCTGATTCCGGCCTCGTGCATCATGTGGAGCGCAAACGGAAAACGCCGGAACCGATGCGGTAGTTCCCCCGTTGAATTTGGCTGACTTGAATCACGATGCATAATTCATGGTCCGGATTTGGGTGACGCTCCTGACATGCTTGACATGTTCGGCCACCGGCATCGGAGTGTGGGCGCAAGCCGGCGCAAACGAGCCCGTTGCGCCGCTGGAACCGCCCGCACATCTTGATCCCGCCAAGGTCGAGCTAGGTCGAAGGCTGTTCGGCGATCCGCGCCTTTCGCGCGACAATGCCCTTTCGTGTTCCATCTGTCATGACCTTCGGACAGGTGGCGACGATGGCCGCATGCGATCTCCGGGGGCGGGCGGCTGGCCGCTCGAATTCAACACGCCCTCCATCTTCAACGTAGCGGGCAATTCCCGCCTCAACTGGCGCGGAAACTTTCGCACGCTCGAGGAGCAGAACGAGTCGGTCCTGCTCAATGCGCAAATCATGAACACGGACTGGAATGAGCTGCTCTCCAGGCTGCGCGGAGATCCGAGCTATCGAAAGGACTTCAGGGCCAGCTACGGAAGCGATCCGACGCGCACGAACGTGCTCGACGCGCTCACAACGTTCGAGCGCTCGCTTGTGACGCCGAATTCCCGCTTCGACCGGTGGCTCCGGGGTGCGCGCGACGCGATGTCACCCGAGGAGGAACACGGATACCAGTTGTTCAAGTCGTACGGTTGCGTGGCGTGTCACCAGGGCGCGAACTTCGGGGGCAATCTCTTTCAGCAGTTCGGCATTTTTGAAGACCCGTTCGGGCGACAAACACAGGCTGAAACCGGTCAGAGGGACACAAGCACAGAGATCGCGAGCGACCGGCCGGTCTTTCGTGTGCCGAGCCTGCGCAACGTGGCCGTCACGGCCCCTTATTTTCACAACGGCTATACCTCTTCGCTTGCGCAGGCTGTCGAGATCATGGCCCGAAGCCAGCTCGGCCGGCAGTTGCCGCAGGACGACGTCGGTCTGATCGTGCGATTCCTCAACACGCTGACCGGCGAATACGAGGGACGCCGGCTTGAAGATGCCGGCCGCGGCCCGCAATGACTCCTCTGCGTACGCTCGGGCTGGCCGCCGCGGTTCTGCTGCTCTTCCTGACCTATCTGCTGATTCAAAGCACCAGCCCCGATGCCGGCCGCCACGAGCGCATCCTCGAATCGCTGCGGGCTGCGGCTCTGAACGACGCCGCGCTGCAACGCGACGTCTTGCAGGCGCGGACCGGCCTGCTGCGCAATTACGATCCGCTCGTCCGGTCGGTCGATAATCTGCGGCGTGCGGCCGCCGACTTGCGCATGGCGGGTCAGACCGCGCGCGGCAGCGTTCGGGCCGAGATCGATCGCCAGGTCGAAGGCGTCGCGGGAGCGGTGGATGATCAGGATGCGCTGGTCGAGCAATTCAAATCGCGCAATGCGGTTCTGCAGAACTCGCTGATCTATTTCATGCACGTGAGCGGGCAGTTTCAACGCGGGGAGGGCGCCGGCGCGGAGGCCGTAACCAGCGAGATGGGAACCCTGACCAATGCCATGCTGCGCCTCACGGCCGATCCGCGCGGGGGAGCGGCCGTCGAGGTCGCGGCATCGCTCGATCGCCTCGCGCGGCTCCCGGTTCAGCAGAACCGGCGGGAGAGCATGCATGATCTCAATGCGCATGGGCGTCTGATCATCGCGACGCTCCCGTTGGTGAACGATCTCGTGTCGCGCCTCTTGGCCGCGCCGACCTCCGAGCGCACGCGCGCCCTTCAGAAGGTGTATCTTGCGTCCCACGCGCGCGCCGTGGCGCAGGCCGACTTCTTCCGCATTCTGCTTTACGCGGCCGCAGTCCTGCTTGCCGCCGACGTGGCGTATCTGTTCGTTCGCCTGCAGGCGAACGCGCGTGCGCTGCGCGAGCGCGAAGCGCGGTCGCATCAGGCACAGAAGCTCGAGGCGGTCGGCACGCTCGCCGGCGGCATCGCCCACGAATTCAACAATATTCTCGGTGCCATCCTCGGTCACGCCGAAATGGCACTTGCGCCGCGCCCCGGCGTGGACAACGTGCAGCGGCACGTCGAGCAGATCATGACGGCGGGACAACGCGCGCGCAACGTTGTCGATCAGGTTCTGACATTCAGCCGCCGCAGCGAGCCCCGGCACCGCCCGATCGCGGTCCAGCCGGTCATCTCGGAGGCGGCCGACCTTTTGCGTGCGTCGCTTCCCGCAACCTTGACGGTGCGGATCGCATTACGGGCCCCCGATGCACGGATCCGCGGCGATATGACTCAATTACAGCAGGTGCTCATGAACCTCTGTACGAACGCCGGGCAGGCGATGAATGGTCGCGGTACGATCGATGTCGAGCTCGGTACGACCGAGGTCCTTGCCGACCTGTCGCTGTCGCACGGCAATCTTGCCGCAGGACGCTATATCCGACTGTCCGTATCGGATACCGGACGCGGCATGGATGCTCCGACCGTGCAACGGATGTTCGAGCCGTTTTTCACCACCAAGACGGCCGGCAGCGGGACTGGATTGGGCTTGCCGACGGTTCATGGGATCGTCGCCGAGCATCACGGCGCGATCAATGTAAAAAGTGCGCCAGGCGCAGGCACGACGTTCGAGATTTATCTTCCGCTGACCCAGGATCAAGACAGCAGCGACAAGAAAATGGACTCCGTCCTGCCGCCGCGCGGTGACGGACAGAGCGTCCTGCTGGTCGACGACGAACGCGACCTCGTGCTGCTTGGCGAAGAGATGCTGGCCTCGCTTGGATTCGAGCCGGTCGGATTCGACAGCAGCCCGGCCGCGCTCGCGGCGTTTCGCGCCGATCCGCGGCGGTTCGATCTTGTGATGACCGATGAAGTGATGCCGCAGATGACCGGCTCTGAGCTCGCCGAGGCCGTTCATCAGCTCCGCCCGGATCTGCCGATCGTCCTCATGACCGGCTATACGGGACTTATCGAGGTCAGCCGCCTGCAAGATCTCGGCATCAGGGAAGTCATTCGCAAACCTCTGCTTTCGGGAACGATCGCGCAGTGCCTTGCGCGCCATCTGCATTGACGCGCCTTGCGACCGCGGCCGAGGTCGCGGTCGAAACCGTGGCGGAACGCCTGCGCGAGGAAGCCGTTGAGAAGAATGCATGCATCATGCTACCGCCGCTTGTCGGCGCCTGGGCGCGCGTTCCTGCATCGCCGTAGGCGCTATTGTTAGTGGAGGGCGAAGATGAGCGTTCGAATGTCTCTTGTCGCAGCGGCGCTTGCCATCGGCACGGGGTACGCGCTCGCGCAATCCGCGGCGCCCAGTCCGGTGACCGTTGCGCCGGCGTTCCGGCAGACGATCCCGAACATTCCGGGCAAGAGCCTCGTCGCCGTTGTGGTCAGCTATGCGCCCGGCGCGAAGTCAGCGTCGCACCATCACGCAAGCTCCGCCTTCATCTCCGCTTACGTTCTGTCGGGCGCCGTCCGCAGCCAAGTCGACGACGAACCCGCCAAGGTCTACCGCGCCGGCGAAAGCTGGTTCGAACAGCCGGGCGCACATCATAAAATCAGCGAGAACGCCAGCGCGACCGAGCCCGCGCAACTCCTCGCGATATTCGTGGTCGATACGGATGAAAAGATGCTGACGACGCCGGATCAGAAGTAGCCGGCGCAACGGCAACGCGCGACGGGTCGCGCTATGCGGTCTGTGTCTGCTTCGATTTCGCTTTGAGCCTCAGGAGGTAGACGAAGTAGCAGGTCAGCAACCCGCCCGCGATGAAGAGGGCCGCGTTCGGCGGCGCGCTACGCGCCAAGTGCCCGTCCAGAAAGGCATCAGCCATCAGGAGGATGCCGCTGCTGGTGATGGCCAATCCGGCGAGCAACCCGACAACGAGCACCTTGCCGGATACGGAGGCGGCGATCTTGGAAAGCTGCTCGGCAACCGTGATCCGCTCTTCGGACCGCGGCGCATCTGCAAGCACCGATCGAAGGACACGGGCCAGATAGATTTGCGGCACCGCGAAAAGCGACACGATCGGCAGCAGCATGATGGCGGCCAATACCGTGGCGAAAAGGCCGGTGCCCAGTTGCTGATGCATCGGCAGGAACAGGCGGGCGAATGTGCTGGGCCACAGGATGACTGGTAGCGCGACGGAGAGGGCGAGCACCAGCTCGATCACCGTGGCGATCATCAGCAGGAGCCGCCATCGCCCCAACCCTGCGAGAAGTGCTGCCTTTTGCGCGTCATTCACCAGATAGTAGCGCGGCCACGCGAGCATCCATGGGCTCGGGGCCTGGAACACATGGCCGCCCGGCGCCGACTTGAACGAGGCTTCGTTGGCGCATTCGTACCGTCTGGGCATGACAGCCTCCAAAATCGGCCTCAGGCCGCCCTGAGTGATCGCCGATAAAGGAGCGTAGCGGGCTTTTCCGTGCCGCGACGTGATGGCCAGCACGAAGCCGTCGAATGCGAAGTGTGCGCTCGATGCGTCTCGAAGCCCTCATCCTGAGGAGCCCGCGAAGCGGGCGTCTCGAAGGACGAGGGCGGGCCGGGATGCCTGCGGCCATCCTTCGAGACGGCGGCTTCGCCGCCTCCTCAGGATGAGGCCTTCGCGGCGGCATCAGTCCTTCGGACGTGCAGCCCGCACTCTTTCTTGTCTTCCTGTTCCCACCACCAGCGACCGGCCCGCTCCGGCTCGCCCGGCGCGATGGCGCGGGTGCACGGCGCGCATCCGATCGAAACGAATCCCTGCGCGTGCAGCGGATTGACCGGCACGTCGTTTTCCGTCGCATAAGCCAGTGCGGCATCGCGCGTCCAGTCGGCGAGCGGGCTCAGCTTGAGCAGATTGCGCTCAGCGTCGACGCTGACCAGTTCGATCGTGCTGCGATTGCCCGACTGGTCGGCGCGCAGGCCGGTGATCCAGCCTTGCGCGCCGGCGAGCGCGCGGTTGAGCGGCTCGACCTTGCGCACATGGCAGCACGACGTGCGGGCTTCGCGCGAGCCATAGAAGCCGTTGATGCCCTGGCTGGCAACAAGCGCCTCCAGCGCATCGGCCTGCGGGTACACGGCGCGGACGCGGCGGCCATAGCGCCGCTCGGTCTGTTCCCAAAGCTCATAGGTCTGCGGAAACAGCCGGCCGGTGTCGAGCGTTACGATCGCGATATCGCCGGCCGTCTGCGCGAGCTGATGCGTCAGCACCTGGTCCTCAAGCCCGAAGCTGGTCGTGAACACGATCTTGCCGTCGACTTCCGCCCGGAAGCGCGCGATGCGCTCGGCCGGTCCGAGATCTTGAAGCTCGCGATTGAGGCGAGCGGCCAGTGCCGGCAGATCGACGGCAATCTTGGCACCAAGGCTGTCGGTAGCAAGGATCAGGCCGCCGCCGGCAATCCGGCCATTGAACTCGAGAACCACGCGGCCCGTGCGCGGGTTGAGGGCATAGACATCGGCGGCGATCGGCTGCGTCAAGGCGAGCTCGATCTCGCCGACATGATTTTGCGCAATGGCGGAGGCTTCGACCGCCGCGAGCTTGCCCGGGTCGACCGCATTGTCGATCAGCGCGACCGTGCCGCGGGCCTCGGCGGTGCCGACGCGCAACGTCACCGCATCGCCAACGCCGAGCGGACTGTCGTGCAGCCAGAACACGCGCGCGCGCAGTCGCCGCGTCGATCGTGCCGGCATATCGATTGCCGAGACGATATCGCCGCGATCGACGAAGACCTCGTCGTCGAGCGTGATGCCGACCGATTGTCCGGCGTGCGCCTCATGCGGCACGCGCGACTCGTCGGGCACGGGCCAGGCCTCGATCGTCTGCACCCGCGCTTTGCGGCCGCGCGGCATGATGGTGACCTCGTCGCCGACCGCGATGCGGCCGGTCTCGACCCGCCCGGCGATGATGCGGCGATCATCGAACTTGTAGATCGCCTGCACCGGGATGCGCAGCGCCAGCTCGGTCGCCGGCCGGGCTGGCGCGAAGCGATCGAGCACCTCCAGCACGGTCGGGCCGGTGTGCCAGGCAATCGATGGTGTCCGCTGCGCGATGCCGTCGCCCTGCCGGGCCGAAATCGGGATGATGGCGGTCGCCGTGACGCCAAGGCTGGAGAAATGATCGACGATCTCGGCCTCGATCTCGTGGAAACGCTGCTCGTTGAAATCGACCCGGTCCATCTTGTTGATGACGACGGCGACCTGATGGATGCCGAGAAGATGCAGCAGGTAGCCGTGGCGGCGGGTCTGGTCGCGCACGCCCTCGGCCGCATCGATGAGCAGGAGCGCGGCATCGGCCTGTGCGGCGCCGGTGATCATGTTGCGCAGGAATTCCGCATGTCCAGGCGCATCGATCAGCACGATGTCGCGCGCGGCAGTGCGAAAGCGGATCTGGCTGGTGTCGAGCGTGATGCCCTGATCGCGTTCGGTCTGCAGCGCATCAAGCAGGAACGACCATTCGAACGGCATGCCGCGCCGTTCGCTGAATGCCTTGAGAGATTCCACTTTTCCGACGGGCAGGCTTCCGGTCTCGTGCAGCAGCCGACCGATCAAGGTGGACTTTCCGTGATCGACGTGGCCGACGATCACGATGCGCACCAGCGGGCGGCCGCCGCCAGGAGGGGCGGGGATGTCCTGGACGGAATTTTCAGTGACGAGGATGTTCATGGCGTATTTTCTTTGGCGTGCGTTCTTGATTGTCGACGGGGTTACAGATAGCCGGCGGTGCGCAGCCGCTCGAAAGCATCTTCCGACTCGTGATCCATTGCGCGCCCGGCGCGCTCCGGCGTGTTGGTGGCGTCCAGCTCGGCGATGATCTCGTCGATGGTGCGCGCTTGCGAGGGAACCGGCGACGTGATGTCGGCATCGCCGAGCGAGCGGTAGCGCTTGCCGTTCCGCGCCAGATAGAGCGGAATGATCGGAATGCCTTCGCGGCGCGTATAGGCCCAGATGTCGCCTTCCGTCCAATGCAGGATCGGATGGATGCGCAGGTGCGCGCCGGGCGGCGGCGAGGCGTTGAACTGATCCCAGAATTCCGGCGGCTGGTCGCGCACGTCCCAACCGCCTTCCAGGCCGCGCGGCGAGAACACGCG
>JBBWZU010000471.1:0-3000 GCA_039649225.1 Hyphomicrobiales bacterium
CCTCGTGAAACGCCGCCTCCTCGAAGCCAAGCTGGCGCGCCGGCGCCGCATCCGCGGGCGCGAACACGAAGTCGAGCTGCCCGCCTTCAAGCAGCGTCAGCATCTCGGCCAGGTTCAGCTCGCGAAAGATCACATCGACATTGCGGTTCTCGAGCCGAAACGGCTCGATCACCAGATCGACGAATTTGACGCCGACGACGGGCGACACACCGATGCGGATGAGCCGGCGTTTGGGGTGGGACAGCGCGCGCGCCCGCGCCATCAGCGCCGCCTGCGCGTTCAGGACGTCGGCGATGCCGGGAAGCAGGTGTTCGCCGGCTGGCGTCAGCCGCACCGTCCTCGTCGTTCGGGCAAAGAGCTGCTGCCCAAGATCGCTTTCGAGCTGCGCGATCCCGTTTGAAAGCGTCGGCTGGGTCACGGCGCATCGATCGGCCGCCTGCACGAACGAGCCGCATTCGGCGAGCGCGCGGGCATAACGGAGCTGCTGCAGGTTCATCGGAATTTTCCTCTTCGGCGGCCCCGCCAACATATAGACCCGAGCTATCAATGCAATTTGGAAATAGAATTTCTCTCTTTAGGCTGGGGCTCCTAGAACCCTGGCGTCGGCGCACGCCGGCACGCGCAGGAGCGTTGAAATGAATCCCATGAAGTTCATCGGCGTTGATCGCTGGAGCGCTGATGTTTGGAGGAGTCCCACGATGGCACGCGCCGAAACCGCCTATCTCGAGATCACGCTGAACGTCGCGATGGCTGACCGACCCGTCGCGGCGGCGGTCTACGCGAAATACAAGCAGCCCTTCCTGACGACGGTGAAAGGCGCCGTCTCAAAGCAGCTTCTCGTGCGCGAGGAGGACGTTCAGGTGCTGCACGGCTTCCACAATGCCGCTGATGCCCAAGCCTATCTGGCCAGCGATCTGTTCGAAAAAGATGTGGTCAAGAACCTGAAGCCGTTGCTCAAGAGCGCGCCTGAGGTCCGCATCTACACCGGCGACTGAGCCTCGCCGAAGTGCCGGGCATCAGTTACGCGACGATGCCCGGCGCTTCGGTGCAATCAGCCAATAACTGCGTTCGACCAGCGCGGCGACTTCCTCCCAATCGACTTTGCCGGTGAGTCTCATCCCGATCCAGCCTTTCGGACCGACGTAAGGCGGCACGAAGAAACGCGCAAGGTCAGCGCCGGTGAGGATTGCCTGACTGCCGGGCGGCGCCTTGCACCACACCGCGAGCGCATCGTCCTGCGGCCGCTCCATCGCGAAGATCTTGTTCGCGATCCGGTAGGTCGGCCCGCGCCGCATTGGCGCCTCGGTGGCATCGGGCAAAGCCAGGCAGATGGCGCGCAGGCGCTCGGCGGATTTGCGCGGCATGGGATGTCTTGACGTCCTTGGCTATCTGTTCGGCAGCGCTCTTGTCATAAGGCAGATTGTCTGCTAGAACAAACGGAGAACATATTCAAATGGAGCCGACAATACTCCATATGAAGGCGACGGCGCCCATATTGTGGGGACAAGTGATGAGCCTGGGCGCGGCAGCGGCCGCGAAGGCGTAGGGTGGTTTTGAAAAGGCGCCGCGACTCTTGATGAGTTCCTTAAGGGAACGCGCGGGCGAAAGATTGTGGAGAAACACGATGGCAGGTTCGGTCAACAAGGTCATTCTGGTCGGCAATCTGGGCAAGGACCCGGAAGTCCGCCGCATGCAGAACGGTAATCCGGTGGTGAACCTGAGCGTCGCGACCTCGGATACCTGGCGTGACAAGGCGACCGGCGAGCGCAAGGAAAAGACCGAGTGGCACCGGGTCGTGATCTTCAGCGAGGGGCTCGCCAAGGTGGCCGAGCAATATCTCAAGAAGGGCTCGAAGGTTTACATCGAAGGCGCACTGCAGACGCGCAAATGGACCGACAAAGACGGTGTCGAGAAATACTCGACCGAGATCGTGCTGCAGGGCTTCAACTCGACGCTCACCATGCTCGACGGCGCACGCGGCGGGGCGGGTGGTGGCGGCGGCAGCGACTTCGGCGCCGACCAGAGCAGCGATTTCGGCTCGTCCCGGCCGCAGACGCGCCAGCCCGCGATGGCGGGCGGCGGCGACAAGCGCGGCGATCTCGATGACGAGATTCCGTTCTAAGGCGTGATGCCATAGGTGCCCTGACCGCCGGGCCATGTTAGCGTTACGCTGGCGGTCAGCGGGAGAACCGAATGGCTGAAGCAATCTCAGCCCCACTGTCAATCGAGACGTTCCGCGCATGGCTCGGATCGCGCCCGGACGAGGAGCACTGGGAGCTTATCGCCGGCGTTCCCATGATGATGGCCCCTGCCACCCAGGCGCATCAGCGCATCGCAAGCAATCTTGAAAGTTTGCTCAATGGCGCGTTTGAAGAGCATCAAGCGGCATTCACCGCATATCAGCGGGTCGGTTTGAACCTGGCGCCTATCGCGCCGGATTATGACCCTGAGCCCGATGTCGTCGTGATCGACGCGAACAGCCCGGGCGAGGAGCGGTACGCGGATCGCTTTTATCTGGCCGCGGAGGTGGTCTCTTCCAGCGATCAGAAGACCGTTGAGAGCAAGCGGGAAATTTATAAACGCCATGCGGACTGCCGCTGCGTTTTGATCATCCGGCAGGATCACTTCGATGTCAGCGTCGTCCTGTCGACGGATGCAGGGTGGATTGAGCACCGCCTGACGAAACCAACGGACGAACTGGTCCTGGAAGACTTCGGTCTGCGCTGCTCGCTCGCGGACCTTTATCGCGGCACCGCGCTGCAGCCGCGTGGCAAGCGGTAACCCGCGGCCCATTGCGCTCGCGCGCCGCGCCTTGCTACTGGTTTTGCCAGACAATTTTCGACAAACAATTCTGGGAGGGATAATTTTGCGTCACATTCTCATCGCGGCCGCGATCGGTACTGGGCTTTTCGTGAGCGCCGCTGCCGCCGAAGACCTGAAAATCGCGTTGATCCACGGCAAGACCGGTCCGCTTGAAGCCTATGCCAAACAGACCGAGAC
>JBBWZU010000593.1:0-15740 GCA_039649225.1 Hyphomicrobiales bacterium
GTCCAGATGTATCCGTGCCACGCCTTCGAGTTTCATGTGGTGCTGATGGCGATCGACCCCGCGCTCGGCAAGCCCGAAATCAAGCGCTACGTGATCGGTCATGACTGCGGCACGGTGATCAACCCGCACATCGTCAAGGGCATGACGCTCGGCGGCATCGCCCACGGCCTCGGCGCCGCCCTGCTGGAGGAATTCGTCTATGACGGCGAAGGTCACCTGATGACCCAGAGCTTCATGGATTATCTGCTGCCGTCCGCTCACGAGGTGCCGGACGTCGAGATCGTGCACCACTGCACACCGTCGCCCTTCACGGTGCTCGGCCAGAAGGGTTCTGGCGAAAGCGGCTATCTCGGCGCGCCCGCCGCGATCGCGGCAGCGGTCAACGATTGCGTGTCGCCGCTGGGCATTTCCTTCAACAAGCTCCCGATTCGGATTTCCGCCATTGGCGATGCCATCGCCGACGCGCAACTGGGCAAACCGCAAGAGCAAGCCACATGATCATCGACTGCCACGCCCATCTGGTGCCGCCAAGCCTCTTGGATTCGATCCGCGCGCAAGCCGCGGATTTCCCGTCGATCCGCCTGATCGAGGACGGCGGCAGCCTCGGCTTTTCGTTTGCCGGCGGCAAGCCGACCCGGCCGGTTTCAAAACCGCTGAGCGATGTGCCTGGCCGCCTGAAATGGATGGACGAGCAGAAGATCGAGCGCCAGGTGGTCGGCGGCTGGCTCGACATGTTCGGTTATGAGGTGCCGGGGCAAGAGGGCGCGAACTGGTCGCGGCTGATCAATACGCATTTGGCGCAAACCGCGCTGCACGAGCCGCGCTTCGTGCCGCTCGCCACCGTGCCGTTGCAGGACGGCACGCGTGCCGCGCAAGTGCTGCGCGAGGCACATGCGGCAGGCTTCAAGGGCACGATGATCGGGACCCAGCCTAAGGGCAAAGGCGGGGTGTTGGACGATCCCGCGCTAAAGCCGTTCTGGGAGGCCGCCAACGAACTCGGATCGGTGGTTTTCATCCATCCGGTATTCGAGAGCGGCGACGACCGCGTCCATGACTACGGCATGGCCAACGCGGTGGGGCGCATCACCGATACGTTGATCGCGATGTCGCGGCTGATCTATGCCGGGCACGTCACCCGCTATGCCAACGCGAAAATCGTGGCCGGCATCGGTGGCGCCGCGCTGCCTTATGTGATCGGCCGGCTGCGCCGGAATTATTCGCTCGACAGTGACAAGCTCGGGGATCCCGATGCAGCGCTCGCCGCCATGTACTACGACACCATCGTGCAGGACCCGCGCGCGCTGCGCTATCTCGCCGATATCGTCGGTCCCGAAAGGATCATGATGGGATCGGACATGCCGTTTCCGATCGGCGATCTCACGCCAACCAAAATTGTCGCCGAGACCAAATTCCAGGATGCCGAGCGCGCCGCCATCAATGGCAGTTTGGCGCAGCGGCTGTTCGGATTGTAAGGGCGCATTCATGAAGCTCGATATCGGCGGCGTCGAGGCCATTCGGGTTCCCGTCGCGGTGCTTTGGAAAGCCCTCAACGATCCCGTTGTGCTGACGCGTTGCATCCCCGGCTGCAAAACCATGACCGAGATAGCGCCCGATGCCTACAAGGTCGAGATGCAGTTGCGGGTTGCGGCGGTGGGCGGCTCATTCGAGGGCGAGATCTCGCTATCGGACAAGGTGCCGCCGCAAGCCTGCAGCATCAAGGTTTCGGGCGCCGGCACGCTGGGTCACGGCAATGGCAGTGCGCGGTTCGAGATCGCGCCGGACGGATCCGACGCCGCGCGGCTGACCTTTCAGGGCGGCGGTGAAATCGGCGGCTTGGTCGCGGGCGTCGGCCAGAGGGTTTTGAGCAGCGTGTCGAAGCATCTCGTCGGGCGGTTTTTTGTCGCACTGCGCAAGGAGCTCGAGACGCCGGTCGAGGGTGCGGCGTAACTGCCTGAATGGGAAATTTTGGGAGGACGGGCATGAACAAGATTTGCCGCAGAGTTGCCTGCGTCGCGGCTCTGTTGCTGGCGGCGCCCGCATTAGCTCAGGCGCCGGAGCCGCTTTCCATCGTGGTTTTCGGTCCGCCCTCGCTCGGCGCGTTCCTGCCGCCGGTCATCACGGCGCAGAAGCTGGACCAGAAGAATGGTCTTGCGATCAAGTTCGAGGAGCGCACGCCGGATGCCTATACGGCGCAGTTCAACTCCGGCGAATTCAAGCTCGGCGGCAGCGCGTCGCTGCTGACGGTCGGCCTCGCCGATACCCGCGGCGTCAAGGTGACGTATCTGTTCAATCTGTTCGACTTCTGGGGGGCGGTCGTGACGTCCCGGCCGGACGTCAAGACCCTGAAGGACCTCCAAGGCAAGGAGGTCGCCGCCGCCAAGGGCACCACCAACTGGGTCATGTTCGACTGGTTTGCCCGCCAGCTCGGTGCCGATACGGCGAAATTCTCGGTGATCAACACCGCAACCCCGGGCCTGATCGGCTACGCGCTGGCCGATCGCGCAGCGGCGGTGCAACTCTGGGAGCCCGCCTATACGACGTTACTGTCGAAAAAGGGCGACATGCGCACCATCGACATCGCCATTGCGGACAGCTGGCAGAAATTCACCGGCAGTCGCAACATTCCCTATCTCGGCGTCGCCGCCCACATCGAGTGGGTTGAAAAGAACCCCAAGCTGGTCCCGAAGCTCTACGCTACCTACCGGGAAGCCGCCGAATGGGTCGCGGCTCACCCCGATGATGCCGCGAAGCTGATCGCGCCGCGGGGAACGCCCGACGACCAGAAGGCGATCGCGGAGCTCATTCGCGCCAATGACCGGCTCGGCATGAACGTGCAGTGGGCCTCCGATGTCGCCAAGGAGATCAAGTCGGTCTACGCCGCCGGAAGATCCATTTCGTTCCTGCCGTCCGATCCGTCCGCCGCGACGATCTATCAGGCATCGGGCAAATGAGCGGGACCGCGCCCCCGACCGGATCGCCGCCGCTGGCCATCATGTTGCTTGGCGGAGCGAGCCGACTGGGGTCGTCGGCCCTGCCTTTCGTCGTGGTGATTGCGCTCTGGCAATTCGCCTCGCTGTTCTTTCCGCGCTTTCTGTTTCCCTCGCTGATCGACGTGTTCTGGCGTTGCCTGGAGATCCTCCTCAATGGGGCGATGTTCGCCGACGTGCTGTCGACGGTCCTGCGCATTCTGGCGGGGCTCGCCGGCGCCTTCATTATCGGGGGCGCGCTGGCGCTATTGATGGTTCGCTCCCGCGCCGTCGACAAGTTCCTTTCCCCGATCCTGACGCTGTTTCAGGGCATTCCGGCGTTGTCCTGGGTGGTGTTCGCCATCATCTGGTTTCACGGCGTCGAGTTTCGCATTCTCTTCATCATGGTGATGACGACGCTGCCGGCCTTTACGTTTCAGGTGCTGGGCGCGCTGCGCGGCATGTCCCGGGACCTGATGGAGATGGTGTTCAGTTTCCGCCCGACCCGGGCAAAACTGTTCCGCGTGATGATCGCACCGGCGATCCTGCCGGACATTCTCACGGCGTGGAAAGTCAATCTCGGCAACGCGTCGCGCGTGGTGGTGGTAGCCGAGCTGGTCGGCGCGACCGGCGGCGTCGGCTATCAACTGCTGCAGCAACAGCAGCTGTTCGACATGGCCGGCGCGCTGGCCTGGACGCTGCAGCTGGTGTTTTTCGTGCTGATCGTGCAGGGCGT
This sequence comes from Hyphomicrobiales bacterium, assembly GCA_039649225.1. Classification (GTDB taxonomy): domain Bacteria; phylum Pseudomonadota; class Alphaproteobacteria; order Rhizobiales; family Xanthobacteraceae; genus PALSA-894. The sequence goes on from JBBWZU010000593.1 coordinate 3,703, forward strand.
GCTGACGCTGATCGAAAATACTGTGTTTCGTTATCGCGCCGTGTCGGAGCGCGCGATATGAGCGACGTCGCCACGCCGCTTGATGCCGCCATTCATCTCGACCATGTTTCCAAGGTGTTCGGCAAGGTGGGCACCGACGCAGCCTACCGCGCGGTGAGCGGTCTTGATCTCGACGTCCGCCCCGGCCAGATGCTGGCATTGCTCGGCAAGACCGGCTGCGGCAAGTCGACCATCTTCAACATGATCGCGGGGCTGACCGAGCCGACCAACGGCACGGTGCGCGTCGACGGACGCGACCCCTTCGGCGATTTTGATTCGTTTCGCGGCAAGATGGCGATCGTGTTTCAGAACGACCGCTTGCTGCCGTGGCGAACCGCGATCCAGAACGTCGAATTGGGCCTGGAGATGCTTGAAGTGCCTGCGGCGGAACGGCGGGCGACCGCGCAACTGTGGCTCACCAAACTTGGGCTTGGCGGACACGAGAACGATTATCCGCACGCGTTATCCGGCGGCATGCGCCAGCGCGTCTCGATCGCGCGCGCCTTTGCGACCAATGCCAATATCCTGCTCTGCGACGAACCATTCTCGGCGCTCGATGAATCCACCGCCGGGCGGCTGCGCGCTGAATTCGTTCGCCTGGTGAAGGAAAACGGCAAGACCGCCGTCTTCATCACGCATTCGATCAGCGAAGCACTGGAGATCGGCGACCGCATCGTGGTGCTCAAACGCCCCGCGATGATTGCGTATGATGTCAGCTTTGACACCGGCACCGGCCAGCAGGAGCGGGAGCTTATTCGGGCCCGCATTGGCGACGTGCTCGCCGCCTGAAGAAAGCCGACGTCTTGCCGCCTACGTTCGTCCCGTGTCCCTGAGGACCGCGATCGTCCGCAATGCGATATCGCGCATCAGCCCGATCTCGCTCAGATCCCGTCCGTCGATGAGCGCTTTTGCAACGAGCGCGAGCTCGCGCCAGCAAGCGCCGGCCTCCGCGGGAGATTCGCGCATCCAGAGGGCGGTACGCAAAATGATCTCGGCCCATCTGTCACGATGTTGCGCAATGACGCTTTGCAACAGATAGGTCGCAAGTTTCGCGCGATTGCGCCCGCGCGCGCGCTCCAGCGCTTCGGCGACCTGCTGATCATCCTCGAACCAAATTTGAACCACGGCCTCCAGGTCGGCGAGTTCGCCGCTCCTCCGCAGCACCGAAGCGAGCGCAGCGGGCTCGCACATCGCCTTGGGAATCTCGGCGATCAGTCCGGCGAGTGTTTCGCCGAAGGCCATCCGCGCAGGTTGCCAGTCGGCGCCGCCGATCGTCTCGGCAACTTGGAGCAGGCCGAGTGGCGGCGCTTCCCCTTTTTCGGTGCTGAGTGCCAAGTGGTGCGCCACGGTGCGGTCGAGATATGACCTGGATACGGCAAGCATGGGGGCGCCCATCCGGGCGGCGGCAAGGCCCGCTTCGATCTGGCGGCGCGATGCCGGCTCGGCACTCCAGGCTTCCGCAATCCCGCCTTTGGTCAGAAGCGATGAGATCCGCTTTTTTCGCCCCGTGGGCGATATCAGCAGGAAGCCTTGCGTTGCGGCGCCGTCGATGGAGGTGGCAACAATTGCCTCGATGCTGCCCGCCTCCCATGACGCGCAATCGACCCCGGCTGCCCGTGCCTTGCGGATGACCACGTCGATTTCGGCTCGCTCGTTCTCGGGCCGCCAATTGCGCATTGCGATCAGCCGCCGAACCTCCGTCGGCGTCAGCAAGGCGGCGACCTGCGCAAGCGCTACGGCGGTCGCGCGGCGTACGGCCGAAACGGGATCGAGCAGGAACAGAACCGCGGCGCCGCGGGCTTCGGGAATCCCTGCGAGTCCGAGGCTGATCGCCATGGCGCTGCGGGCTTCCGCCGGCATGGCATGACCGCTTTGGATCAGTGCGTCGACGACCATGAACGGATCGCCGTCGCAAGCCTCGAGGATAGCGGCAAGAGCGGCGTCAACGTTGGCCGGAAGCGGTCCGTCCTGGTTCCGATCGGCAAGCTCTGTTGACGCTGCGACGAACTCCGGCGATGCGGGGATTTTCGACTGCTGCAGGGCCTCTCCCACGAAAGAGAGCATAAGTCCGTCAACGTTTCCAGCCTCGACTTGCGCGACGACATCGGCCTGAAAATCCGCGATCAGCTGGGCTGCATCCGCATAGCCCCGATCGGTGCGGTAACGCAGATGTTCCAGCAGCCGTTGCAGCAAAAACAGATAGGCCAAAGCAAGCGGCTCATCACTGCCGGCCGGCGGCATGTGGCGAGCCGCGCCCGCGAAGGCGGCAAATATTTCGCGCGGGCAGCTTTCACAATATCGATCGAGTTCAGGACTGAACGGGGGCGGCCGGCCTTTTGCGATCGCGCGCGCGATCCGTCTCGCATGCTCATCCGTGGGCGAGGGCTTTGGCTGGGCTTTGCTCATCGCAGGTGCCTCCGCGAATCACGCAACAGTAGTTGGGATCTGTGTCGCAGCTTTGTCAAAATCGCGAAATTCACAGCTGAACCGACAGGCGGATCTTGCTCGACGCCTGCGGCGCAGGGGCGCTCGCCGAAAACAGTCTCGCATGATGTCGGAGAATGGCGCACCAATTGTACTTACATCCGCGCACAAGATGAGACCGGCCGGATGCGGCCGGGCGGTCGATGCCCTGCGCTCGATTGCGGTCGTGCAGCACTTGTTCGGGCTCAAGAATATCGCCGTAGTTCATCACTCGCAATGCGGGGCGGCGACCTTCACGGTCGACGGCATCATCTAGGCGTATCGGCACGAGCACGATGCCAACATTTCCGATCGCTACGAGCGCGGCAGCATTTGCATCGACGACTACGAAGCATCGCTGAAGCGCGACACTGCGATGATCCGGTGCAAGCACGGGTCTGAGGATGATCCGCCAGGCTGATCACCGACGCGGACGAAGTTTCATGCAGTCGCCGCTGTCAGCTTTCAGGTGCCGGCACGATTCGAATGATTGAGCAGATCACGCGCGATGATGAGTTGTTGGATCTCGCTCGTTCCGTCGAAAATGCGAAAGGCCCTTGCATGTCGGTATAACCGCTCAACTGCGGTGCCATACAGGACGCCTCGGCCGCCGAAGATTTGAAGGGCCTCATCGATGATGGAGCACGCCGCCTCAGTTGCCTGCCATTTGGCTATTGCCGCTGCGCGCGAGCTATCCTTCGCGGTGCAATCATGCTGCCATGACGCACGGTAGACGAGCAGCGCGGATGAGTCGATGCGTGCGGCCATACCTGCCAACTTGGACTGAATGAGCTGGTGCTCGGCGATCGGTTTCTTGAAGGCGGTGCGCTCGATGCTGCGTGCGACCGCCTCGAAAAAAGCGCGCCTCGCAAAGCCGACCGCGGCGGCTCCGACCGTCGGGCGAAAAAGCCCGAGCACGGCCAGCGCAATCTTCAGGCCCTGGCCGGGCTCCCCGATACAGTGGTCGAGCGGGACTCGACAGTCGTTGAGCGCCCAGGTGCCGACGGTGTGAGGAGAGAGCACCCGAAACCTCTCCTCGAGCACGATGCCCTCCGCGTGACCATCGACAGCGAACGCCGATATGGCCCCGGTCTCCTCAAGGCGCGCAAAGACAACATAGAGGTCGGCAAGGCCTGAATTTGAGGTCCAAGTCTTGCGTCCGTTGAGCAGGTAATAGTCGCCATCGCGACGGGCGGTGGCCGTTATCGCCGCCGCATCCGAACCGGCGTCGGGCTCCGATAACGCAAACGCGGGCAACAGTTTGCCAGCCAGATAGCCGGGCAAATACTTGCGTTTCAGCTCCCCCGATCCGAAGAGCGCGATTGGCAGTATGCCGAGCCACGGCTCCGAGATTGCGACATCCGAGATGGCAGAACTATAAGCGCACCGCTCCCTGATAATTGACATAGCTCGAAGGTCAAGGCGCTCCCGGCCGTCGCCGCGGCGGGGCAGCGACATGTCCAGCCATCGATCCCGAGCGAGTAGCTCGAAGATCACGCGCGCCACCCGACCGTCACCACCTTCATCGGCCTCGAACACAGCAAGGTTGGCTGAGACCCACGCCGAGAACCTTTCTGCGAGCTCGCGGTGCTCGTCTTGAAAGAATGGCCAATTCAGATGATCCAAGTCCATGCCACAGCCCGCGATTGCCCGATGTTGATCGTCTAACAATAGGGAGTTCGCGCCTGGAGACACATGGCGTCATCCTGCGCCCCTCGGCCTTCTCGTCGTCGGTGAGGAGATTGTCGCGATGGTCGGGGACACCTACAACCTGTTCGGCACGAGGTTGTCACCCATGTCTTAGGTACGATCTGTCACCCATGTGTCCGGGCTGGACAAGTTGTGGATGGCGCGCCCGAAGGGATTCGAACCCCTGACCTCTGCCTTCGGAGGGCAGCGCTCTATCCAGCTGAGCTACGGGCGCGTGTGCCGCCTGCATAGCCGACAACGCGCGCGGCGGCAACGGGTCGCTGCCACTGAGCCAGGCCCGTCATTTGCCTGTTGAGAGCGAGCTGATTTCGGATGGGACGGCGCGCGATGATCGGAGCACTAGCCGCCGCCGAGATCCCCTTCGGTGACGACGATCAGCACGCGACTATCGGCATCGATGCCAAAGCGCGCGCTCATGTTGTCTTTGAAAACGCGCTGCAGTCCGGCAAAGCCCGCGGCTCCCGATGGGGTCGTGGCAGGGCCTCCTCCTGCCAGCAGCAGGCGCGGACCGTCGACCAGATCGCCTTCCGCAACCGTCACGACCTCGGCGTCGTGGCGGCGCAAGATCTCGACCGCAGGCACACTCGCTTCGCCGCAAGACAGCATCTCGGCGGCCGTATGCAAATCACCCGGGATGCGGACCACCTTTCCTTGCGCCAGCGCCGCCGCAACGCAGGCCGAGGTTTCGGGTTCGATCACGATCACCCTTGCGGGCGGCGCCATCCAGTCCTTCAGCCCCTCGGCCATCGCGGCTGCGAGACCGCCAACGCCCGCTTGCACGACCAGGTGTGTTGGACGGCGATGGCCCGCGGCTGCGATCTGCCGACGGATTTCCACGGCGAGCACGCCATATCCAGCCATCACGTCGCCCACGACCGCATCGGCGGGATCATCGGTGGTGTCAGCCACCAGAATGCCGGCGCCCGCCCGCGCGGCGGAAACCGCCGCGTCCACGGCATCATCATAGGTGCCCTGCACCCACGCGATCTCTGCGCCTTCGGCTTCGATGCGGCGCGCGCGTATCGCCGGGACACCGCCGTGCAGAAAAACACGGGCGGGCGCGCCGGCAAATCTTGCAGCCGCCGCGACCGCCAGACCATGATTGCCATCGCTCGCGCAGATCAGCGCCGGCGGATTACTTTGGGATTGCGCGAGAAGTCCTGGAACGTCCATTCCGCTCCGGCGCGCAAGGGCTCGTAGTCCCGCATAGGTGCCGCCGAGCGACTTGAAGCTGCCCAGCATTCGCCGGCCTTCATGCTTTGCCAGAAGCTGGCGAATCCCCAATCGCGCGGCGAGTCCGCCCAAGTCGAGGAGAGGTGTCGGCGCATAGGCCGGAGAGAGGCGAAGCAAATCTGCCGCCGCCGCCTCGGCGCGTTGCAGAAAGTCAGAATTGGTCGGGGCCGGCATGGCGCACTCTCACGTATACGGCTTCGAAACCTCGCCCTAGCATGCCGTCGGAGCGATCACGAGGCCGAGTCTCAAACAACATCCGGGTGGACGCCATGAAACTTCCTCGCCGCAAACTCCTCTTAGCTGCAATGGCCGCCGCCGCCTTGCCGGCTGTTTCTCGCCGGGCTTTCGCGCAAACCCCTCCCACGCAGCTTTTGGAAAAGCGCATCCGTCCACTCGCCGAACGGCTTGCCGACTATGCGGTTCGGCTGCGCTATGGCGATCTCGACGCCGCGACCATTGAACGGATCAAAGCGCTTGTCATCGATACGCTCGGGTGCGGCATCGCGGCGTTCGACGAGAGGGTGGTGCAAATCTGCCGCGATGTCGCGCTTGCGCCCGGCGGCGGCGCCGCGAGCGTGATCGGGACCAACAAGCGCACCACGCCCGATCTTGCGTCCTTCGCCAATGGCGCGGCCTTCCGCTACTACGATCTGAACGATGTCTATGTCGGGCGCTTTGCCGGCCATCCGAGCGACAATATCGCGCCGTGCCTTGCGGTGGCGGAGGCCGAGCGCGCCAGCGCCGAAGAGCTCATCACGGCGATCGCGCTGGTCTACGAGGTCAACTGCCGGCTGATCGATGCTTTGGACATCGGGGCGCGCGGTTGGGATCCGCCGGTGCTCAGCCTGCCGGCGGTCGCGCTGGGCGCCGGTCGGCTGATGAAACTGCCGCCCGAGAAGCTGACGCAGGCGGTCAACCTCGCGCTCAACGATCACATCGCGATGGGGCAGACCCGTGCGCAGACCAATTCCGACTGGAAGGGGCTCGCCGACGCCGAAGCCGGACGCAATGCGGTTTTCGCCACGATGCTGGCACGCAGCGGCCTCACCGGCCCGGCGCCCATCTTCGAAGGACGGCTGGGATTTTTCCAGCAGGTTTCGGGGCCGGCGGATGTCGATGTCGAGGCGTTCGGCCGGCGCGGCGTCCCGTTTCGCGTCCATCAGTGCGGCATGAAGCCCTATGCGGCCGTGGTCTACGCCCAGACCGCCATCGTCGCGGCAATCGCGGTGGCCAGGGAAGTCGGCGATCTCGAACGCATCACGGCGATCGAGATCGCGACGACGCGGCGGGGCCTGCAACAAACCGGGAGCGACCCGGAGAAATGGACGCCGGCGACCCGTGACACGGCGGATCACAGCCTGCCCTACATCACGACGCGGGCCATGTTCGACGGCGATATCGACAACGACAGCTATGCGGCCGAAAAGCTGCGCGATCCGCGCACCCTCGCATTCATGCGCAAGATCACGGTCGCTGAGGATCCGGCGCTGACCGCACGCACCAGCCCATCCAACGTGCCGACGCGTATCACGGCGATTCTCACCGACGGACAACGTGTCGCGCGCGAAGTCGATGATGTGCCGGGCTTCGTGGCCCGTCCGATGAGCAGAGCCGACGTGGATCTGAAGTTCCGCCGCAATGTCGGCAAGCGCTGGCCGCAGGAGCGGACCGACGCCATCCTGCAGGCGCTGTGGGCGCTCGAGCGCGCCGACGACCTGCCCGCCTTGCTGGGCAAACTTTCGTTACAGCCAAGATCGTAGAGCTGCGCCAATCTGATGGCGCGGCGCCGCGGCGCAACACAAACGAAACAATCGCAACATCTGCCCGAAACACGCGTGGGTTAATCCTGCGGGCAACGAGATACCACACAAACCCGCAGGAGCTTGCCATGACGTTCTTCCAAGCCATCCGTCCCGTCACTGTGCTCAGTGCCGCCGCGATGCTGGTTTCGATGGCGATTCCCGCCGGCTCCGCGCCGATCACGGCCGGCAAGGCCAGTTTCGACGGTGCCTGGAGCGTCTTGATCGTGACCCAGAAAGGCACCTGCGACCGCGCCTACCGCTATCCGGTGCAGATCCAGAACGGCCTGGTCGGCTATGCGGGCAGCGCCTCGTTCACGGTCTCCGGCAAGGTCGGCGATGCCGGCGCCGTGACGGTCACGGTCGCGCGCGGCAGCCAGAGCGCCACCGGCACCGGCCGCATGTCGGCGACCGACGGCTCGGGCACCTGGACCGCGGCCTCGGGCGAATGCTCCGGCACCTGGACCGCCGAGCGCCGCTCGTAACTCTCTATTTCTGTTCGACTATCTTCATGTTTTGACGGCCCGACCTCCAAACTCAAAGCCCGGCGCAAGCCGGGCTTTTTTTATTTGTGGATGCCGGCATTGATGCGAGCTGCACGTCCTATGGGCGCGACGGACATGGCTGGCGGCAACACAAACGAAACAATCGCAACATTCTGCGGAAACAGACCGGGTCTAGAACGTTAGGCAACGAAGAGATGACGACTTCGACGGAGAGACCGGTGAACCACTCCCTGATCAACGCGAACGGCAACACGCACATCAAGATCGCAGCGCTCGCGATCGCCGCCTCGCTGGTGTTCGTCGCCGTCGTCTCGGCTTCCGCCACCACCCGCACGGACGCCACCGCCCACGCTTACGGTCCGGTCGTCAAGGCAACCACCCTGACCAATGTGGCAAAGACCGGAGCCTCGGTCGTTCGCTGATTGCTCTTCTCGCCCGAAACCTCACGCCGGCTTCATCTGGAAGCCGGGCGTCATGCGGGTGATCGTCCATTCCTCGTCCGTCATGTCGGCCGGAACGTCCGCGAACAACGGCGTCGAGAGATAGCGCTCGCCGGTATCGGGCAACATCGCCAAGATGTTGGCGCCCTTGGGCGCATCGGCGGCGATCTGCAACGCGCCGGCCAAAGTGGCGCCCGCCGTGATGCCGACAAAGATGCCTTCTTTCTTGGCCAGATCCTTGGAACATTTCATCGCGTCGGGACCCGCGATGGTGAGGATGCGGTGGATCACCTCCATCGCGACCGCGTCGGCGGTGAGCTTCGGGACGAAATCCGGGCTCCAGCCCTGCATCGGATGCGGCTTGAAGGCCGCGTTCGGCGCGGCCGGCGATCCGTCCGGATGGCGCTCCTGCGGCGAATGGCTGGTGAGCATCGGCGCGTCGGCCGGCTCGCACACGATGATCTTGGTGTCCGGCATCTCCTTCTGCAGCACGCGCGCGACGCCCTTGAGCGTGCCGCCGGTGCCGAAGCCCGTCACCCAGTAATCGAGCTTTTCGCCTTTGAAGTCGTTGATGATCTCGCGCGCAGTGGTGCGCGAATGCATGTCCGGGTTGGCCTCGTTCTCGAACTGGCGCGTCATGAACCAGCCGTTCTTTTCGGCCAGCTCGATCGCCTTGTTGACCATGCCCATGCCGCGATTGGCCGCCGGCGTCAGCACCACCTTGGCGCCGAGGAAGCGCATCAGGCGCCGCCGCTCGACGCTGAACGTCTCCGCCATGGTGACCACCAGCGGATAGCCTTTCGCCGCACACACCATTGCGAGCCCGATGCCGGTGTTGCCCGAAGTGGCCTCGATCACGGTCTGGCCGGGCTTGAGCGCGCCGGATTTCTCCGCCGCCTCGATCACGCCGAGCGCGAGGCGATCCTTCACCGAGCCGAGCGGATTGAATGCCTCGATCTTGACGAAGAGATTGACGTGGTCGGGCGCGAGCCTGTTGATGCGCACCACCGGCGTGTTGCCCACAGTCTCGAGAATGCTTGCATACTTGGCCATGGGAAACTCCCTGTCTGTCTGATCTGGTTAGCTTGCTTGGTGGAGTGCTGATATCCGGCCAATTCGAAGACCGGAAGACCGCATTATCCAGTTTGCGCCATCGCGTCGAAGCCACGCCGAATATGAAAGCATTCCACGGCGCCGCCGTATAGCCCGGCTTGCCGCGTGCGCCCGCCGCTCCTAAGCTTGCGGCAAATCACAAGAGGAAACACCCATGCTTCGCCGCCGCTTTATCGCGCTCGGCGGTGCCGCGCTCGCCGCACCCGCGCTGATGCGGATTGCGCGCGCCGACACGTTCCCCAGCCGCTTCGTGCGCCTCGTGGTGCCGTTCCCGCCCGGCGGCGCGGTCGACAACGCGGCCCGCATCATCGCGAACCGCCTCAGCGAGATGTGGGGCCAGCAAATGGTGGTCGAGAACAAAGGCGGCGCTGGCGGCAACATCGCGGCGCAGTCGGTGCTCGCCGCCGATGCCGACGGCTACACCATCTACATTGCGTCGATCGGCCACGCGATCAATCAGTTCATCTATCCCAAGCTCGGCTACGATCCGGTCGCCGACTTCGCGCCGGTGACGCTGATGTGCGTCTACCCCAACATCATGGCGGTTCCGAACTCATCGCCGGATCATTCGGTGCCCGAATTCATCGCGCGCGCCAAGGCCAATCCCGGCAAGATCAGCTATGCGTCGTCCGGCATCGGCACCTCGCTGCATCTGGCGGGCGAGCTGTTCAAGCGGCTGGCCGGCGTCGACCTCACGCATATCCCGTATCGCGGCGCCGGGCCGGCGCTCGGCGACCTGCTGCCCGGCCGCGTCGACGCGATCTTCGCGAACTTTCCCTCGACGCTCCCCTACGTGCAGAATGGCCAGTTGCGCGGCCTCGCGGTGACGACCGAGAAGCGCCAGCCCGAAGTGCCGGATCTGCCGGCCATCGCCGAGTTCGTGCCCGGCTACGACGTCTCGTCGTGGTTCGCGCTGTTCGTCGCCGCCAAGACGCCGCCCGAGATCGTCGCCAGGCTCAACGCGGATGCGCTCGCCGCACTCAACCATCCGCCAGTGCGGCAGCGCTACGCCACCTTGGGCGCGGCCGTCGTCGGCTCCACGCCGGGCGAGCTTGCCACGTTCCTCAAATCCGAGATGAACCGCTGGGGCCCCATCATCAAGGCGGCGGGCATCAAAGTAGACGGATAGCAAATGTCTGAAAAGCAAAGCCGCGTCGTACTGGTGACCGGCGCGGCCGGCGGAATCGGCCGCGCGATCACCCAGGCGCTGATCGCCGAAGGCCATGTGGTCGCGGCGGCCGATCGCGATGCCGCTGCGCTCGGACGGCTCAAGCCGTCGGATCGCATTCATCCGCTCCTGCTCGACCTTGCGTCCGAATCCGCCTGCCAGGAAGCAGTCGCTTCGGCAGTCGCGTATTTCGGGCGGCTCGATGCGGTGATCAACAATGCCGGCATCGGCGTCTCATCGCTGCGTCCCGACGCCGAGACGAACCTGCCGCGCATCGACGAGCTGACCGCGGAGATCTGGGACCGCTTCTTCGCCATCAATGTGCGCGCCCCGATGCTGATCGTGCAGGCGGCGTTGCCGCACATGCGCCAAGGCGGCTTCGGCCGCATCATCAACAACACGACCAGCTTCCGCACCATGCTGCGCGTGCTGCCTTATGGCGCCACCAAGTCGGCGTTGGAATCGATGTCGGCGATCTGGGCCAATGAGCTCGATCCCGACGGCATCACCGTCAACGTGCTGATCCCGGGCGGGCCGACCGACACGCCATTCATCGCTGATAGCGCGGGATGGGATCGCGCCAAGATGTTGAGGCCCGAAATCATGGGGCCGCCGGCCTGCTGGCTGATCTCGGACGACGCCGCGAATTACACCGGTCAGCGCATCATCGCGGCGAACTGGGACGCATTGCTCCCCGGCATGCAGGCGGCCGCGAAGGCCGGCCGCGCGATCGGCTGGCCGGAGCTCGGGGCCGATGCGGTCTGGTTGAAGGAGAAATAGTCGCCGCACGACGCAGGTTTCGAGTCTGCGCTCAGCGGGGACCAAACCATTTGTGCTGAGCGGCCTCAAAGAGCGTGTCGAGTTCCTTCTGGGTAAGTTCGATTCCGCGTTTATCCGCCGCATCCCAAATTCGCTGCATGTCTTTGAGCCATTCTCCGCGAAGGTTCTCGGTCAGTGGTGATCTCCTGAACGTGCTCTTTCCGGTCTTGAGCATCTTGTCGAATGCCTCACGGGTTATTTCCTTTCGCACGCGGCGCTTGACGACTCTCTTGCCGCCTTCCTCGACGACGGTTTCGACCAGCACCTCGCCGGCCGCGAGCTCCGTCACGACGGTCGCCAGCAAATAGACGTTGAGCGCTGCTTCGATGATCGAAGTCACCACCACGACCACCTTGGCGGCGAAGACGGCGCGGGCGGCGCCCTTGACGGTCGCGTTGATATAGTTGTTAAGCCGCTCGCCGGCGAAATCGGCCAACATGGCTCCCTGGACCAGCTTCTTGCTTGCCTGAACGATATTGCCCGCGCCCTTGTTCAGGCTTCTGGCTTCCTCGAGCAATTTCCACGGCTGGTCCCACATCTTCTCGCTCGGATAGTCGGCGTCACCCAAATAGTCGGATATCCCGACAACGCCGGGCGCGGCAGTCGCGCGCGCGCCCTCCTGATCCTCATGCAGGCTAAGGCCGTCCATGATTTTCCTGCGGAGCCGATCGGCCGTTTCATTGAACCGGGTCTGGACATTCCCCTTGATGACTTGCGTGTAATAGCCCGCGCCGATCGCCGTCGTGTC
>JBBWZU010000630.1:0-17340 GCA_039649225.1 Hyphomicrobiales bacterium
CCTAAAACCAAGATGTATCGGTTGAGGGACGAAATTGCCAACCCCGACCTGTCAGCCAATCAGTCAAAATCGCGAATTCTGCGGCGAACTGATCGAACGTCGTCGCGCCTCGGAGAGGCACGCCAACCTAATACAGACCGCGTCCGGTCGAGACGGCCCCGCCGTCCGAATAGGCTGGCGCGTAGGCGGCAATCGGCGAGGCGGACCGCGAATAAGCCGTTTGCGGCGTATCCGGTGCGGTCTCGACCATTCTAGAACGAGCCGGCTGACGCGCGAGCGCCGCGGCCGCGAGATTGCGCGCGTCGCGTGCGGGCGGCTCGTAAAGCATCGGCGGCTCGCGATTCGCCGCGATGCTCTGGCGGATATCCGGGTAGGCTGAGGCCATGCGCCCACCGCCCTCGCCGAGGTCATAAGGCCGTTCTTGCGGTAATGGCGCACCGCTGATCACAGGCGGCCGGCCAAAGTTCGGCAAGAAGCGATTCGACGCCACCATCACGCCGGACGGAGCCGGCGCCGGCGAACCCTCGCGCAGCGTCGCCAGCAGCTGGCGATCATCGGTTCCTTCGATCGGCGCCGCGCCGACATATTCGACGCGCACGCGTGCCGTGCCCATGCGCTTGAAGCCGAGCAGCTCGGCCGCCTTCGCCGACACATCGATCTCGCGGTTGGCGTGATATGGCCCGCGATCGTTGACGCGCACGATCAGCGACTTGCCGCTCGCCACATTGGTCACGCGTGCATAGCTCGGCATCGGCATGGTCGGATGGGCGGCCGAGATCGCCTCCATGTCGTAGATTTCGCCATTGGCGGTGAGACGGCCGTGGAAATCGTCGCCATACCAGGAGGCGAGCCCCTCGCCGCGATAACGCCGATTCTCTTCCGGCGTATAGGTCTGCCCCCCGACCACATAGGGCTTGCCGACGCGGTAGACGCCGCCGCCTTTCGGCACCGGCTGGCCGGGCTCGATCACGCGCGGGCTGGCGGACACGCCGTATTTCGGATCGAGGCGGCTGGTGAGCTTGGATGTCGAGGATGCGCAGCCGGCGACCGCCAGGCAGCCAAGCGCAACCGCGCCGAACCGCGCGATGCGGCATCCGAAGGGCTCGCGCCCTTTGCCGTTGTCCCCGAATCCCAACACGCCAAGACGTCCCCGTGATACGCGCACCGCGGTCATACTGACCGCGCAGGATCCACCCCTACCCTGCCATCGTTAAGATACCCGCGCCGGGCTTCCCGGCCAATCGAGGGTCTTCCCGAATGGTGAACACCGCATTGAAATTTTGAGGCTTTCCTGAGGCGAACGGCGCCTCGATCGCAAAGCTTGCAAAGAGTGTGTCCTTGAAGCAATTGAGTGCCGCACGGAGAGGTGGCCGAGTGGTTTAAGGCAGCGGTCTTGAAAACCGCCGTAGGCGCAAGTCTACCGTGGGTTCGAATCCCACCCTCTCCGCCATACCCGTCAATTCAAGGACCGGTTGCCCGGCCGCAGCCGGCGTTACCATGACGGTCTTCCTCTTCACACGATGATGCGTCCGATCGCGTTTGCTTCGATCAAACGTACCGGTTGATCAAGGATTCCAGATATTCCTGACGTCCCGAGCGAGGCTGCGGGTCGAGCCCGGCGACAAGCACCCGGTCGGCAAGGTCGGCGAGCGAGCGCTGCCCTGCGAGGATGGCGCGCCCCTCGGGGCGGGCCCACCCGGCATATCGCTCGGCGAGCGGGGTCGTGAGCACTCCGGCATCGAGCATATCGGCGGCGGCGAGCAGCGCACGTGCGCAGGCGTCCATTGAACCGACATGGGCATGGATCAGGTCAAGCGGATCGATCGACTGCCGTCTGATCTTGGCGTCGAAGTTGAGACCGCCGGTCGTGAAGCCGCCGCCTTTCATCATCTCGTGAAACGTGAGGGCAAGCTCCGGCACATTCATCGCGAACTGGTCGGTATCCCAGCCGAGCAGATCGTCGCCGCGGTTAATATCGAGCGAGCCCAGGATCCCCAGCGCCTCGGCGAGCGCGACCTCGTGCTGGAACGAATGGCCGGCGAGGATGGCGTGGTTCTGCTCGATGTTGAGCTTGACGTCGTCCAAGAGGTCGTAACGCTGAAGGAATCCATAGCAGGTGGCGACATCGAAATCGTACTGGTGCTTGGTCGGCTCTTTGGGCTTGGGCTCGATCAGGATCGGCCCCTTGAAACCGATCTTGTGCTTGTGCTCGACCACCAGCGCGACAAATCGGCCGAGCTGGTCGAGCTCGCGCTTCATGTCGGTGTTGAGCAGCGTCTCGTAGCCCTCGCGCCCACCCCACAGCACGTAGTTCTGGCCGCCGAGCCGATGCGTAACCTCGAGCGCCGCCCTGACCTGCCCGGCGGCGTAGGCGAAGACTTCCGGATCCGGATTGGTTGCCGCACCAGCTATGTAGCGACGGTGGGTAAACAGGTTGGCCGTTCCCCAGAGCAGCCGCACTTTGGCCGCGGACATCTTCTGTTCGAACAGATCGGCGATGGCGTTGAGGTTGGCAACGGACTCGGCAAGCGACTGGCCTTCCGGCGCGGCGTCAACGTCGTGGAAGGTAAAGAACGGCACGTCGAGCAGGCGGAACATTTCGAATGCGACGTCGGCCTTGGCACGGGCGAGTGCCATCGGGTCGTGGCCATGGTGCCAGGGCCTCAGGAAGGTCTCGCCGCCGAACGGATCTCCGCCGGGCCAGCCGAACGAATGCCAGTAGCAGATGGCGAAGCGCAAATGATCTTCCAGCCGCCGCCCGCGGACGATGCGATCCTTGTCGTACCATCGGAATGCGAGCGGCGTGTCGGCGCTCGCGCCGCCGAAGGCGATCGGGGCGGTCATATCGAAGAAATTCGCTGATGCGTTCACGCGGACAACTCCTTGAGGGCGGGATAGAGTTTTCGCCACTGCCGATAGGCGTCGTCGTATGCGGTGACCGCCGATGGACGCGGCAGGAAGCTGGCGAGCCGGCGCGGACGGCTGCACACGTTCGCAGGCTCTTCGCCGGTGGCGGCCAACCTGCCGAGCCGCGCCGCGCCGAGCGCTGCGCCAACCTCGCCCACCTCGACACGGTGGACCGGAATGCCGAGCACATCGGCGATGATCTGCGCCCAGAGCGCCGAGCGCGACCCGCCGCCCACGAGATCGACTTCCGTGATCGGAGAACTGGCGCCGCCCAGGGCGGCTAGATTGTCGCGCGCCGCATAGGCCACGCCCTCGAGCACCGCCTGAACGATATCGTCACGGCCGGTCGCGCTGCGCAGGCCGACGAAGGCGCCGGCGGCAGCGGCGTCATTATGCGGCGTGCGCTCACCGTCGAGATAGGGCAGGAACTGCACCGGGCTCGGTCGTTCGACGATCTCGCCAAGCGGCGCGAGCAGCGCGGAATCCGGTGTCCCCAGGATGCGTGATAGCCACGCCAGCGATGCCGCCGCCGACAACATCACGCCCATCTGGTGCCACAGGCCGCCAAGGGCGTGACAGAAGGTATGGACGGCGGAGCTGGGCGCCGGCGCAAACCGCTCGGTGACGCGGAACAGCACGCCCGAAGTCCCAAGCGACAGGAACGCATCGCCCGGCGCAATGGCGCCGAGCCCGATTGCGCTCGCCGCGCAATCGCCGGCGCCGCCGGCGACGACCACATTTGGCGCCATTCCCCAACGCTGCGCGAAGTCGGCAGATAGAACGGCGCTCGGTTCGCTGCCTTCGACCAGTCGCGGCATGTGGTCGAGATCGAGTCGGGTCGCTTGCAAAACCGTCCCCGACCAGGCGCGACGGCCGACGTCGAGCCAGAGCGTTCCGGACGCATCCGACATGTCCTCGACCATCTCGCCGGTCAGGCGGTAGCGGACATAGGCCTTGGGCAGCAGCACCTTGGCTAGTTTTGCGAACACGTCCGGTTGGTGTCGCGCCACCCACAGCAGCTTGGGCGCGGTGAAGCCGGGCATTGCGAGATTTCCCGCGATCGCATGCAGCGAGGGGCACCGTTGTTCGAGTTCGGCGCACTCGGCATGGGCGCGGCCGTCGTTCCAGAGAATGGCCGGACGCAGCGGCCGTCCGTCCGCGCCGAGCAGCGTGGCGCCGTGCATCTGACCGGAAAGTCCGATGCCGCGAACTTGCGCCGCCTGCTGCGGATGGGCTGTGGCAAGACTGTCGACGGCGGCGATCGTCGCGTCGACCCAGGCATCTGGATCCTGCTCGGAAAATAGCGGCGCGGGATGCGACAACGCGAGGCCGCGTGAGGCCGTCGCGACGATCGCTCCCGTCCCGTTCACCAGTACGGCTTTCACGCCCGACGTGCCGACGTCGATTCCCAGAAACACGAGCTCTCCTCCCCGCGGGCTCCCACGCGGCCGGCGATCTGCGTCGCCTTTTCGGCAACGGATCTTTCCCCGACCCATGCGTTAAGCGATGTCCCTCAACATCAGCGGCGCTTCCTGCTGCTTCATCCCGCCCCAGCAGAGGCGTTTTGAGGTACGCAACTCATTGGAGCACGCCCATCCGCGCAGCGTTGGGGCCGATTGCGGCATCGATGTTTCGTGCGCGGCACCAAGCCTGACGCCAGCGAGGTGATGGCGCGAACATGAGTCACATCGACGGTATCGAACTGTCGAACCTCGCGATGACGCCGATGAATGACAGAACCGGGTGCTGACGCAGGTCGCCGCGATAGTCGTCAGAGGGGCGCGAGCGCCCCTCCGACCGTTGCTGCAATACGACGTGTTCAGAAGGGCGAATCCGGGAAGTAAAAATCCTTCGCGTTAGCCTTGGTGACCAGCGTCGCGTCGAGGATGTAGCTGCCGCGAACCGGGACCTGATTGTAAAAATTGGCAGCCGTCAGTTCGATGGCGGTTCCAACCATTGCCGGCGGGTAAAGAACGTCCACCGGGATCAGCTTGTCGCCGTCCATGACCTTCTTGACCATGTCCTTCGAGCCGGCGCCGGCGAGGACATACTGAATGTCGGTCCGCTTGGCTTGATCGATGGCCTGAAGCACGCCCACCGCCATGTCATCGTCCTGGCACCACACCACGTCGATCTTGGGATACTTGGTCAGGTAGTCCTGCATCACCTTAAAGGCATCGTCGCGGTTCCAGTTGCCGAACTGTTTTGCGAGAACTTTCACGTTGGAACCGGAGATCGCCTTGTCGAAGCCGTCCTGGCGCTGCTGGTCGATCGGGATCGGCAGACCGCGGATGACAGCGACCTGAGCATTCGGCGTGTTTTTCCTGATGTATTCACCCGCAGTGGCACCAAGTGCCGGATTGTTGCCGGCAACATAGAGATCACGAACCGAACTGTCGTTGTTGCTGGGTGCCCGGTCCACGAGCGTGACAAATATATTCTTGTTCTTCACTTCCTTGATGGCATTGACCAGCGGATCGGGATCGGACGGCAGGATGACCAGGGCGTTGATGCTTCGGGTCACGAGATCCTGCACTGCGTTCGCCTGCGTCGCCGGATCGGGAGACGTCTTCACAATGATATTCAAGCCCGGATGTTGCGCCATCAGCCGCTTTGCCACCCGTTCGGCATGAAACACCACGCCCGCTGTCCACCCATGGTCGGCGGCGGGAATGGAAACGCCAATGGTCACCTTCTTGTCTTCGGCGTGAGCCACGCCCATCAAAGTCGTCATGACGACGGCCAAGCCCAGTATTCGCTTGCGCATGTCTTCCTCCCACCAGCGGGTCATGTGATCAGCGGCCGGCGACCCGACAACCCGGCCGTTTACGATTTCCGTACCAGGGAACGTTGGACCAGCATCGCAACGATGATGATGGCGCCCTGGATAGCGCCGATCAGATATTCGCTGACGAAGTTCGAAAGCAGCATGATGTTGCCGACGATCTCGAGTATGAACGCCCCGCAGACTGTGCCCCAGATGCGGCCGACGCCGCCGCGCAGCGCAGTGCCGCCGACCACGACCGCGGTAATGGCCTGCAACTCCCACATAAGTCCGGTCGTTGCTGACGTGGATCCCAGGCGCGGCACGTAAAGCAGACATGCCACGGCCACGCACAAGCCCTGGATGACATAGGTCATCGTGCGCACGCGTTCGACGGGGATGCCGGAATAGCGCGCCACGTCCTCATTCGATCCCACGGCCAGAACATGGCGGCCATAGCGCGTTCTGCGCAACACGAAGGCGCCGACGGCGGCCGTGACCACGATGATGATGATGGGCACCGGCACCCCCAGTACCGCGCCGAAATAGGCTGGGCGATAGAGGGAATGGATGTCCGGAGACCGCAGCGTGATGGCGCCGCCCTGCGACAGCCACGTCGTAAGGCCGCGATAGATACCCATGGTGCCGAGCGTAGCGATGAACGGCTCGATGCCGCCTGCCGTGGTGATCAGGCCATTGGCAAGGCCGCAGGCAGCGCCAATGACAATGGCAAGCGCCATCGCGAGGATGAGCATCGTCGCGGGATCGGCGATAACGCCGCTGTTCATGAACATGATCGTCAGGCTGGCGACGAATGCGACCATGGAGCCGACGGACAGATCCAGTCCGCCCGCCGATATCACGAAGGTCGCACCGACAGCGATGATCGCGATGAAGGCGCTGCGGGTGATGACGTTCAGCAGGTTGTCGATGCTGATGAAGTTCGGGTTTGCGATCGCCCCGAGCATCAGAAGAAGGGCCAGCGCCAGGAAGGGTGCGACGGCCCGCAGGTCAATGTCCTTCCAGGATTTCTCTACTTTTTGAGTGTCTACCGCGAGGTCGGTCATTTTGCTATGCAGCCTCCCCGGACTTGACGCCGGTCGCCAGCACCACGACCTCGTTCTCGTTCATGTGCTCGCCTGTTACCGCGCCGACGATCCGCCCAGACCGCATGACCAGGATGCGGTCGCAAATGCCGATCAGCTCCTGCATTTCGGACGAGACGATGATGATCGAGCGCCCTTGCGCGGCGAGTACCGCGATGAACTTGTAGATCTGCTCCTTGGTGCCGATGTCGATGCCACGCGTCGGCTCGTCGATGATAATGATAGAGGGATCCGTCATCATCATCTTGGCCAGCAGCAGCTTCTGCTGGTTGCCGCCCGAAAGCTGGCCGACAAGCATGTCCTTGCGGCTGGCGCGGATGTCGAACTCGCCGATCGCCTTGTCGAGCGCGACGCGCTCCTTCGCCCGGTCGATCTGAAGCCCGCGACGGAATTTGTCCAGAGAGGCGAGCGTCAGGTTAACGCGCAGGTCCTCGGCGAGCAGCAGGCCCTTGCCCTTTCGATCCTCGCTGAGATAGGCGATGCCGGCCTTCAGGCTGGCGTTGACATGCGGAAACTGCATCGGTTTGCCATTGATGCGGATGACGCCGCGGCCGGGCCGCAGGCCGACGAGACCTTCCATCAATTCGGTCCGCCCGGCGCCGACAAGGCCGGCAAAGCCGAGTATCTCGCCCTTCCCCAGCTGGAACGACGCATGTTGCGCGAAGCCGGGGACGGAAAAATCCTCGATCTCCAGGATTGTTTCCCGGGCGGCCTCCGCGTGGCGGTCGGGATAAAGCTTGGCCACGTCGCGACCAACCATCAGACGCGCCATATCGACCGGCTGCAATTCGTTTGCCGGATGGCTGGCGACAACGCGGCCGTCGCGCAGCACGGTCACCTTGTCGGCGATTTGCTTAACCTCCGGCAGCCGGTGCGAAATATAGAAGACGCCAACGCCATTGACGCGGATATCGGCAATGAGCTTGAGCAATGCCCGGGTTTCGATTGGCGTGAGCGAAGCGGTCGGTTCGTCGAAGATCACCACGCGGTGAGGAACCAGAAGCACCCTGGCGATCTGGACGAGCTGACGTTGCGCGATGGAAAGACGTCGCACCACCACGTCCGGATCGACGTCGGCACCGAGATTGCGTACTGCCTGACGCGTGCCCTCGTTCATGGCGCGGTCGTCGACGACGATGCCCTTGGGCAACTCCCGGCCAAGATACACGTTCTGGGCGACCGTGAGATCGGGCGCGAGAAGGATCTCCTGATGAACCAGGACGATGCCGCGACGCTCCGCATCGACCGGCCCCGTCAGTGTCACAGTTTCGCCATCGATCTGCAATTCGCCGCGCGTCGGCTGCAAGTGGCCGGCAAGCAGCTTCATGAGAGTCGACTTGCCGGCACCGTTCTCGCCGATAATTGCGTGAACCTCGCCGGGATACAGTGCCAGGCTAACGTCCTTCAGCACCTCGACCGGCCCGAAGGACTTCGATAGCCCGGCCGCCTCAAGCATCGAGCCTCGGGTACTGACCGACGGCTGGGCGGCAGGCGTTTTCATCCGAGCTTGGTCCATACGTTGCCGGCTTTCGAAGATGCTACCGCTGCTTCGATGAAGCGCATGCCAGCCAAGCCGTCATGCACGGTCGGATAGATCGTTCCGACATCGGGCAAAGCGCCAGTCCGCGCGGCGCGGATTGCCCGCGCAGCTTCGGCATAGATCGTGGCAAAGCCCTCGAGATAGCCCTCGGGATGTCCACTCGGCAGGCGAGAGACACGGGCAGCTTCAGGTAGCGCCCCGGCGCCGGCGCGGGCGAGCAACTGCTTCGGCTGGGCGAAAGGCGTGAACCACAGATAGTTCGGGTCTGCCTGCGTCCATTCGAGCCCGCCTTTGGTGCCGTAGATGCGCAGCTTGAGGCCGTTTTCGTTACCGACCGCCACCTGACTCGCCCACAGCATGCCACGCGCGCCGCCCCTGTAACGCAGCAGGATCTGGACATCGTCGTCGAGCAGGCGGCCAGGCACGAAGGTGGTGAGCTGCGCCAGGAGCGCATCGGTCTCCAACCCGGTGACGAATGCAGCGAGATTGTAGGCGTGTGTTCCAATGTCTCCGATGGCGCCGCCAGCCCCCGCCCGCTTCGGATCGGTGCGCCACTCGGCCTGCTTGCTTCCCGAGAGCTCGGCGCGCTCGGTAAGCCAGTCCTGCGGATATTCGGCCTGCACGACGCGGATGTCGCCCAACTCGCCTTTTGCGATCATGGCGCGCGCCTGCCGCATCATCGGATAGCCGGTGTAATTGTGGGTGAGGACGAAGACCTTACCGCTCTTCTCCACGAGATCGACCAGCCCCTGCGCCTCCGCCACGGTGGTCGTCATCGGCTTGTCGCAGATCACGTGGATGCCGGCCTCGAGGAAAGCGCGGGCGGCCGGCGCGTGCACATGATTCGGCGTCACGATCGACACCACCTCGATCCCGTCAGGGCGCGCGGCCTCGGCTCTCGCCATCTCTTCGAACGATCCGTAGGATCGTTCAGCCGCGATGCCTAGCTCCACTGCCGACGCCTTCGCCCGGGCAGGTTCTGAAGACAGCGCGCCGGCGACCAGCTCGAACTGCCAGTCGATCCGCGCCGCGATGCGATGAACCGCACCGATGAATGCGCCCTGACCGCCGCCCACCATGCCAAGCCTGATGCGGCCGCCTGTGCCGTCGTACCGGCTTGCTTCGATCGCCATGCGAACCTCCTAAGCCAGGCCGAGCATCTTGCGGTTCGCAAGATCGTCGGTGCCTGCCCCGGCAAAATCGTCGAAGGCGCGCTCGGTAACGCGGATGATGTGATGCTTGATGAACTCCGCGCCTTCGCGCGCGCCGTCCTCCGGGTGCTTGAGCGCGCATTCCCACTCCAGCACCGCCCAGCTGTCGAAATCATTGGCGGTGAGCCTGGAGAAGATGCCGCCGAAATCGACCTGTCCGTCGCCCAGCGAGCGGAACCGCCCTGCCCGATTCACCCAGCTCTGGAAACCGCCATAGACGCCCTGCCGGCCCGTCGGATTGAATTCCGCATCCTTCACGTGGAAGGCCTTTATGCGCTCGTGATAGATGTCGATGTATTCGAGATAGTCGAGCTGCTGCAGCAGGAGGTGCGACGGATCGTAGAGCAGGTTCGCCCGTGCGTGGCTGTTCACCCGTTCGAGGAACATCTCATAGCTGACGCCGTCATGCAGGTCTTCGCCGGGATGAATCTCGTAGCAGAGGTCGACGCCGTTCTCGTCGGCATAGTCGAGCAGCGGGGTCCAGCGCCGTGCCAGCTCATCGAACGCTGCTTCGACAAGGCCGGCCGGACGCTGCGGCCACGGATAGACATAGGGCCATGCGAGTGCGCCAGAGAAGGTGGCATGCGCCTTCAGGCCGAGATGTTTCGATGCTCTCAGCGCGCGCTTGACCTGGTCGACCGCCCATTCGGTGCGCGCCGACGGGTTGCCGCGCACTTCCGGCGCCGCAAAGCCGTCGAAGGCAGCATCATAGGCAGGGTGGACAGCGACGAGTTGTCCCTGGAGATGAGTGGAGAGTTCGGTAATCTCCAGGCCGTGCCGTGCCGCGACCCCGTTGATCTCGTCGCAATAGGTCTTTGAATCGGACGCCTTCTTCACATCGAACAGGCGCGCGTCCCAGCTCGGGATCTGCACGCCCTTGTAGCCGAGCGACGATGCCCACTCGCAGATCGCGTCAAACGAGTTGAACGGAGCTGTATCCCCGGCGAACTGCGCCAGGAAAATGGCCGGGCCTTTTATCGACTTCATGAGCTTTCTCCCGAGCGTCCCATAAGGTTTACATCGGGCGATCTGCGTCGCCTCTTCGGCAAGAGAATCCGTAATCCCCGTTCCGCTACCGCCTGCCGCAGTGGGGCGCGAAACGGCCGAGCCAGTGCGCTACGGCAGATTGTCCCTCATCACGATGTCGATCCGGATCTTTTCCTGTTCGCTCAGGATCGGCTCGCCCCTGGCAAGCGCGAGCAGCACACGCACGGCGGCGCGCGCCTCATGTCCTGGATTCTGCGAGATAACCGCATTCATCACGCCCTGCAGCAGCAGCTTGCGCGTCATCAACGTCACGTCGTGTCCGACGAACACGATCTGGCCCGCCCGGCCTGAGTCGATCAGCGCTTTCGCAACGCCCGGCGTTCCGGCGCCGACGTTATAAAGGCCGACAATGTCGGAATGATCGCTCAACAACTTCGTCATGAGGTGTCCGGAGCGATCATCCTCGTCCCGCCCCTCCAGAACCGGCAGCACGTCGAGTTGCGAAAACTCCGACGCCATCACCTGATTGAAGCCGAAGATGCGCTCGGCATGGTCGCGCAGGCCCAGCGAACCGACGACGACTGCGATCTTCCCTGGCCTCGGACCCACGAGGCGGCCGACCAGCGCACCCGCGGTGCGTCCTGCGGCGATGTTGTCGATGCCAACATAGTGGTGACGGCGCGAAGACGGCACATCCGACACCAGGGTCACGACCTTAGTGCCGCCATCGACCAGATCGTTGATCGCCGCGCGAACACTCGGATGATCGAGGGCTACGACCGCCACGCCGTCGAAGTCACCGGCAAGGGATTCGAGCGTGGAAGCGAGCACGGCGGCATCGAAGACGTCGGTTGTGACCACCTCGACCGCGAGGCGGCGCGCCGAAAGCCAGGCCGACATTTCACCGAGATACGCCTCGATCTCCTGCATGAACAGGTTCGGGCCGGACGGCATCACGAAGGTGAAGTGCCGGGTCCGGCCGCGGGCCAGCTCGGCCGCAGCCACATGGGGTTGAAAGGCGTTCCGCGCCACCGCCTCCTTGACGCGGCGGACCGTGTCCGGCCGCACGCCAGGGCGATTGTGGAGGACGCGGTCCACGGTCGCCAGACTGACCCCAGCCTGGCGTGCGATGTCCCTCAGCGTGAGCGGCGTGTCCGTTTCCTGCTCCTTCATAGGGCGCCACGCTAGCAGAGGTGTTTTGAGGTGCGCAACTCATTTTAAGGGGAAGCCTTTCACCCCTACACCGCGCCGGCAAGCAGCATTTGTCACGAGGCGACGCGTGGCACGATCGAGGCCTCGCAAGGCATCACCGAACTACGCACCGCCGACCGAGACTTTGGCCGCGCACGAAGTTCGTCATGCGCGAGCGCGCGCCGACGTGATGCGCCCCGGCCGGTCTTCATTGCTGTTGCGGCGGCGCCGGAGAAGATGCAGCCTTAGGTACAAGAGCAAATGTGCCGCCAAGCGGCTGCCGGCATCCGCGGTGCGACACCGATTGCGCCCGCAAAACACCATCGAGGAAACCAACGCCTGAAGGGAAAATCCCATGCGTAGCCTCCGGAAATCCTCACTTGTTACTCTGCTTTTGTCGCTTCCGTTTGGTGTCATCGTCGCGGCGCCCGGGGCAGCCGCTGAATCGACCATCAAATCTACCATCAACGGGACCGGTGCGGTCACCGGCTCGGTGACTGCATCGAAGCCCTTTACGGCGGCGCATGTCTATCTGCGCGGCCAGGACAAGCCCGTGACCTTCATGGTCTTCACGGCGGGCGGAAAATATCAGGCCATCAATGTGCTGCCCGGCACCTATCGGATCACGGCGGAACGTCGCGGATTCGCGACCGTGCCGCAGACCATCACGGTGAAGCCGGATGAAACAACCACGGCCGATCTTGCGATGAAGGATGGTCCGGACGTTGCCGCCGATGTGAATGGGCCCGCGACCGTGACCGGCTATCCCGGGCCAGGGCCAATCACCGGCGATGTCACGTTCGTCAGCGACTACGACAAGCTCTACCCGCCTGGACCGGGGCGCGTCGTGCTGGAGCGTACCTGCATGGCGTGCCACGGCAACAATTTCTATGGGCTGCGGCAATACGATCATGCCGGCTGGGAAGCCGTCGTCGACATGATGAGCAAGCGGGTCGAAGGCATGGACACGCGCGTGCCGCCCGGCAAGCTCTCGCCGCAAGACCGGTTGACTTTGATCGACTACATGGCGGCGAATTTCGGTCTCGATCAGAAGAAGCGCGCGCTGCACGTCACGGCCGACATTCCGGTGGACGAGGCGGTGCTCGGCAAGGCGATGCTGATCGAGTACGACCTGCCCAAGGCGAAGGTCGCCAACGCCAAGCCGCGCGGGCAGAACCCGTATTTCGATGATCTCGGCAATGTCTGGTCGACCGATCGCGGATTCCCCAACGGCGTCGTGAAGCTCGATCCGCGCACCGCGACGTTCGAGCAGTTCCTGATGCCGAACCAGGGCGTTCCGCACGGCATCACTATCGACGCCAAGGGCGCCGTGTGGATCGGCGAAACAGTCGGCTTCAGCCTGACCCGGCTC
Organism: Hyphomicrobiales bacterium; assembly: GCA_039649225.1. Lineage (GTDB taxonomy): Bacteria > Pseudomonadota > Alphaproteobacteria > Rhizobiales > Xanthobacteraceae > PALSA-894. The sequence goes on from JBBWZU010000630.1 coordinate 13,079, forward strand.
GACCCCGACAGCGGCAAGTTCGAACGTTTCCCGATCGACCCGCGCGGGTTCATCAAGGGCCGCGGCCATGATCCGATCGTCGACAAGGATCAGAACGTCTGGCTGGCGACCATCGTCGGCAACCAGCTGACCAAATACGACCGCAAGAGCGGAAAGATCATCAACTACGAGCCGCCGACGCCGAACTCCTACCCTTACGGATTGGACAAGGACAAGGCAGGCAACATCTGGATTTCGCAATTCGTGCAGTGCCGGATCGCGAAGTTCGATCCCAAGACCGAAGAATGGACCGAGTATCCTCTCCTCACCGCTTATCAGGACGATCCATTCTGCACGGTCCGGCGTCCGACCGTCGGCCCGGACGGGATGGTGTGGTACGGCATTTTCAACAAGGGCATTCTCGGCAAGCTCGATCCGGCCACCGGCAAGATGGTCGAGTACAAGGTCCCGATGGCGACCTCGGAGCCTTATGATGTGTGGCCGGATCCGGCAGGCAACATCTGGATCAGCGACGGCGGAATGGGCGGCACGCTGATCCGCTTCGATCCCAAGACCGAGACGTTCGCTTTCTATCCGACGGTTCAGCGCGGTGATCTGCCGAAGATCGAGATCACGCGCGAGGGTGCGGTCTGGTACAATCCGCGTTCGGCACCCAAAGGCGCGGTCGGCGTGCTTTACCCCGACATGACCAAGATGACGACCTTCGAGGCGAAATACTAAAAGGCTGCGGTTGCGGGGGTGTCACCCAGGGCGCCCCCCAAATTCACTTACCAGATTAGTCGACGCGCTTGGCCATGTCGCGATGGGGGTGGCGGCGATCCCCACGCACATTGTGCTTGCGCACGTAAGTAATCATGGCTTCCGGACTCTCTTGCTTGACTTTCAAAGCAGCGATCAGAGCGTCCTCCGCGTCGACCGTGACGCTCGCGGCCTTGCCGTCGATCTTGGTGCCGACCATGTAACGCGCCGCCATGGCATTGCCCCCATGCTCGCAAGAAGTTCGCGCCGGCGGATCATTGCGTCTCGTCGGTGCGCTTGCCTGTACCAACCATAATGCGGAGCCCGCTCCGGGTAAATCGCACCCGGACATGCGGCGCGGTCGCGCGCGCGAATTCATCTTCAACGGAACCAGCGGCGGCGCTTCAATGCACGCCGAGCAACTGTGCTCAATCCGGTCGCGGCGTTGGTACCGGTCAAGCATCGCCGTCAAAGCCGCACCAGTCCCATCCAATTGTCGCGCCAGCCCAAGAGCGGCGGTCCTTGGATCGCTAGAGCGTGACGCAGGCAGACCGCCGCGGTCCGTGCGCGACCGCGGTGCGGTGCCAAGAGTCGGTCCGAGTAACGAGAATTGCAGCGAGGATTTATAGCATGAACAGTATCAGTGTTGAGGGAATGCGCGATGCTCGCGTTATTAGCTCGTCCGGTGCCCGTTCCTACGCGCTCGGTTACTCGGAATCGGAATTTCGGCGCCTGAAATTCCAGGGCGAGTACCTCCGCGACTTCACCGCCGACATCTTGCGTCGCGCCGGGATCGTCCCCGGCATGCACGTGCTCGACATCGGTTGCGGCGTCGGCGACGTTTCGCTGCTTGCCGCCGAGTTTGTCACCGCTTCAGGTGAGGTCATCGGAATTGATCGCTCCGCGCAAGCGGTCGCGGTTGCGCGGCAGCGGGCCGCGCAAGCCGGAGTGGGTCACGTGCGTTTCGAGGCCGTGGAGCTTGACGCGTTTTCGCCTGAGCGACAATTCGACGCGCTCATCGGGAGGCTCATTCTCGCCTATCTGCCCGATCCGGCCGCCACGCTGCGGCGGCTGTCAGGCCATCTTCGTCCCGGCGGCACGATCGCGTTCCAGGAGATGGTGTTGCCGCTCATGCGCACCGTTCCCGACGGGCCGCTCTTTCGCAAGTGCGGTGAGTGGATGATGGAAACGTTCGAGCGCACCGGCTTCGAGCTCGACATGGGCAGCAAGTTGTTCGCGACATTCCTCGCGGCGGGGTTGCCGGCGCCGCAGATGACGGCGGCGGGGCGCGTGGAAGGCGGCGCGCAATCCCCGGTCTACACCTATCTGACGGACACGCTGCGCAGCCTTTTGCCGATGGCCGAGAGGACCGGGGTCGCAACCGCGGCCGAGATCGCGATCGAGACGCTGGCGGAGCGCCTGCGCCAGGAGGCGGTCGAGAACAATGCCTGCATCATGCCGCCGCCGCTTGTCGGCGCCTGGACGCGCGTTCCGGCCGCAACTCGCGTTTCCAGCCGCTATCCCTAGCTTACGTTCCGCACGAAGATCATGGCGACCCGGCAATGCGCGCAGGAACCATCGGGCGCCTGCGTTGTTTGTCGAATTGAAGTTCCAATGCTGGAGCGGAGGCTACAATGTTCCGCGCCTATCACGTTGAGGGCAATCGGACCGATTGGTTTGGCATCGGAGCGCTCTGCGCGCTTGCCTTGATACTTGGCGCCGTGTTCTTCGGCCTACGTGAGGATGGCCGCAGGCCGACGGCATCCATGACGCACACAGCGTCGTCCTCGGGCGCCACCGCGAATGGTGCGACGCGCTAAACACGGGCGTCCAATTGGAATGGCGGACGCCCGGCACGCTGATCGCACGGCCAAGGGCGTCAACTCGAAAGCCGCTTGACGGGCGGACGTACCCCGCAAGCGACAAAGAAGGCCCCGGCCCTCTCGCCGGGGTCTTCTTCTGATTCAACCTGCCGATTCAGCCTGCCGAAACGGTGGTCGTGATGGCGCTCTCGCGGTCCTCGTGATGTGTCCCGCGGCGCGGCGACCACACACGTCATGCGGCCCGCCTGGATTGCTCCAGACGGGCCGAACTCACACGACCGGGATCTATGCCGTTCGATGCTCTTCCTCCGGTGCCGTTTCCGGTTCCCCTTCAGAAGTGCGTTCCTATTTAGTCAGCCATGCAATAGGGCCGGTTCAATCTCGTTTCGCATGATTTGCGCCGCACAGACCGGCGATCGGCCACAACGCCGCGAGCGGTTCCATATTTGAAATGCCATTTTGCGGCAGTTGACGCGTGCCAAATCAAGCTATGTCGGGTACCGTGCATAGATTGAACCGTGGAGCGCGCCATGAATCCACTCATCGTCAAACATTCGGTTGTCATCGAAGGGCACAAAACCAGCGTCAGCCTGGAAGAGCCGTTCTGGAGCTCGTTGAAGGAGATCGCGGCGGCAGAGGGGAAGTCCCTGTCCCAAGTTGTTTCCGCGATCGACAAGCACCGCGAAGTGCTGCGCCGGGGCAATTTGTCTTCCGCTATCCGCTTGCATGTTCTGGAGCGATACCGGCCGCAGGCGATCAAGAAAGCCGCGTAGCGGCGTCGACCGGCTGCCTTCGGTCACCCGTCCTCGTCGGACCGGGACTTGGTTTGCTGCTGTTGGATTTCCTGCTGCTGCATGGGCATGCGCTGGACCGCGGGTGGACCGTGGATGATGTGCGGCGCCGAAGCCATGCTCTCGGCAAGCTGCTCATATTCGGCGGCCATCCGAAGCCAGCGTTTGATTGCATCTGTATCTTGAGATTTTGCCGCGAGTTCCCGGCAACGTGCGGCTTCGTCCCTGTAATACGCTGGTGTACTCATCGCGACCCGACTTTTGCGCCCCCGGCCCAACATTGTTTCTTGCGGTATTGTTCCACGCCAAGAGCGTCAGGCGATCGAAAATCGCGCCTTGGATCCAATGCAAAGCCGGAACCCCTTGAATTGGCTCCCGATCGCGCCCGCGGGACGGCAGACGCGATCGGGCTCCCGTCTCACATGCCCTGCTTGGCCGTGACCAGCGCGCGCTGGCAGCCCGGCGATAGCCTGGCCTGATTGGCGGCAAGGCAGGCGATCGCTTGCCCACCTCCCGGACGAACGCCGGCGCAATTGGCCTGATAGTCCCGGCCGCAGGCCTGGCGCAGGACGGCGAGCTCGGCGCGCGGCGCCGCCGCTGGTCGGGTGGCCGCCATCGTGCTCGCCGCCCTTGCGGTGGGTGCCGCGGCGGGCTGCGCGACAGCGGCGACGGGCACCGCGCTCGTTGCGTTGGTCGCCGCATTGGGCTCGGTGGCGGGCACGGCGGCACCCGGCGGATTAGCGGCGACCGCCTCGCCGGATTTTTGTGCGGCGCCACCATCGACACTTCCCACCGCCTTCTGACAACCGGGAGAAAGCATGGCGACGTTCTTCTTCAAGCAGGCGAGAGCTTCCGGACCTCCGGGCTGCACGCCCACGCAGCGCGCCTGATAGTCGGCACGGCACGCGCT
>JBBWZU010000632.1:0-4191 GCA_039649225.1 Hyphomicrobiales bacterium
TCGCCGTTCGGCCCGACCATGCCGTAGGTACCGGTCATGAAGCCGGACGGCGTCGGAAGCGGCACGCCGCTGGTATATTCGAACGAATCGCCGGGCTTGAGCACCGGCTGTTTGCCCACCACGCCGGCGCCGCGCACCTCCTGCCGGCGGCCCATCGCGTCGGTGATGCGCCAATGCCGCGTGCGCAGTTGAACCGTTTCGGCTCCCCGATTCGTGATTTCGATTGTATAGGCCCAGAAATACTCGCCGGTGTCCGGCGAGGACCGGTCGGTGAGATATTGCGGCGTCACCGAGACTTCGATGTTGCGTGTGACGGACCGGTACATGACTTCCAGAATCGCCTGATGCTTTGCTTGGCATGCGGGCCGGCGCAGCGTATTGCGTGCCGCGCGTCGTACGCCAGCGCGCAACAGCCGCGGCGGCCAGCATTCTCAATTGGCCATCATCTCACTATTATCTGACAAGCGCCAGCAAGAGTCCTTCATGTCCCCGATCGCCAAGACCGGCCGCGACCTACGCCTTGATCTGTTCCGTGGGCTCGCGCTCTGGCTGATCTTCGTCGATCACATCCCGCAGAACATCGTCAATTGGGTGACGATCCGCAATTACGGCTTCTCCGACGCCGCCGAGATCTTCGTGTTCATTTCCGGCTACACGGCGGCATTCGTCTATGGCCGCGAGATGCAGGACCGCGGCGTCGTGGTGGCGAGCGCTCGCATCCTCAAGCGCGCCTGGCAGGTCTATGTCGCGCATGTCTTCATCTTCGTGATCTTCATGGCGGAGATCGCCTACCTCACGCGCGGTATGGAAAACCCGCTCTACAGCGAGGAACTCGGCGCGCTGGATTTTCTCAAGGAGCCCGGCGAGACGCTGATCCAGGCTTTGCTGCTCAAGTTCAAGCCGACCTTCATGGACGTGCTGCCGCTCTACATCGTGCTGCTGCTGTGGTTTCCGCCCGTGCTGTGGCTGCTGTTGCGCGCGCCGTTGCTCGCGCTCGCAGCCTCGGTCGCGCTCTATTCGTTCGCCTGGAACCTGAGCTGGAGCCTGCCGTCCTATCCGAGCGGGAGCTGGTTCTTCAATCCGCTGAACTGGCAGCTCATCTTCGTGTTCGGCGCGTGGTGCGGCGTTGGCGGCGCTACGCGCGTCGGCCCCGTGCTGCGTTCGCGCTGGGTCGTGGGCGCCGCCGGCGCCTATCTGTTTCTGTCGTTCCTCGTGGTCATGACATGGTATTTCCCGAAATACGGCGCCTACATCCCGAAATCGATCCAGGACTGGATGTACCCGATCGACAAGACCAACATGGATGTCCTGCGGTTTGCGCATTTTGTCGCACTGGCGATCGTCACGGTGCGCTTCATTCCGGTTGACTGGCCCTACCTAACGTCACGCTGGTTCCGGCCGATGATCTTGTGCGGACAGCACTCGCTGGAGATTTTTTGCCTTGGGATTTTCCTCTCATTCCTGGGGCAATTTATTACCAGTGAATATTCGAGATCAGTAGGAATACAGATACTAATCAGTATGTTAGGCATATGCGTAATGATCGCGACCGCGTCGCTGATATCGTGGTACAAGGACATCGAGGGGCGCGGTTCCGGAAGGAGTCCGACACCGCCGAAGAGCGACCTCGCAGGAGGCGAGGCATGAAACTCGTTTTTGCGGCACTCGTCGGGGTCTTCACGTGCGTTGCCACGGCCTGCGCCGATTCGGGTGATGCATGCGGCGTCGCGCAGCACCTCGTTCATGCCGATGCGGCCGTTCCCCACGCGGCGGCGGCGATCAAGGCAGGAGCTTTGACAGTTGCGGTGATTGGAACAACGTCATCGACTTTGCCCGGCGCGAACAGCAAGCCGCTCGCCTATCCGGCGCGGCTTGAGGCCGTGCTGCAAAAGAAATTGCCGAATGTGACCGTGAAGGTTATATCGCTGGCTAAGCCGCGTCAGACCGCCCAGGAGATGGCGCAAGGCTTTTCCAAGCTGCTGCGGGACGAAAAGCCCGCGCTCGTGGTGTGGCAGACTGGCACAGCCGATGCCATGCTGGGCGTCGCAACGGAAGACTTTCAGTCTACACTCGAGCAGGCGGTCGACTATTTGCATGCCGGTGGCGCGGATGTGGTCTTCATGAACATGCAGTACAGCCCGCGCACGGATGCTGTGCTCCCCACGGAAGCCTATGGCGAGGCACTGCGTTGGGTCGGTCTCGAGCGCGGCATCAACCTGTTCGACCGCCAGGCCGTCATGCGCCAGTGGAGCGAGCTTGGAACCTTTGACCTGCTCACTGCGACTAAATCACTAGATACAGCCGCGCAGGTGCATGATTGCATCGGCCGGCTTTTGGCGACGCTCATCGTCGAGGCCGCGACCACCGATCCGGCCGCCCCGATCGCTCCCACGGTGGATCCGAAGGAAGACAAGAAGCAATGATATCGCCCCGATCGACCGCCGCCGGCTCGGCAAAACGTCTGGCGCTGGCCCTGCTTCTGGCCTGCGCTGCCGCGACCATGGCGCGGGCGCAAATCCCGCAGGGACAAATCCAACAGCCGCAGAACGCTCAGGCGCAGGATGTGCCGAAATGCGGCGCACCCACCGAGGCGACAGAGCTTGAGAATCTCCCGACGAATTTTCGTGAGAAGATCGCGGAACGCAGGCCGCTCAAGATCGTCGCCATCGGGTCGTCTTCGACGTTCGGGACGGGCGCCTCGTCACCAGACAGATCATACCCTAGCCGGCTCGAGGCCGAGCTCAAGGCGCGGCTGCCGGGCATCCCGGTCACCGTGCTCAACAAGGGCATTGGCGGCGAGGAAGCTCCGCAGATGATCGCGCGCTTCGATGCGGACGTGTTCGAGGAAGCCCCCGATCTCGTGCTGTGGCAGGTCGGCAGCAATTCGGTGCTGATGAATCATCCAACACCGGGCGAAGTGATCCGCGAGGGCGTCGAAAGCATCAAGGCCAGCGGCGCCGAGGTGATCCTGGTCAATCCGCAATACGCGCCGAAGATCCTGGCGAAACCCGACGTCGGCCACATGGTCGACGTGATCACGGCAACCGCGCGCGACAGCGAAGTCGGCCTGTTCAACCGTTTCGCGATCATGCGCTACTGGTTCGAGAGCGAACGCATTTCGTTCGAGCAGTCGTTGTCGTCCGACGGGCTGCACATGAACGATTGGAGTTACGCCTGCACCGCCAAGCTGCTGGCGAATGCGCTTCTCGATGGCATCAAGGCCCCGGCGGCGACCGCCGCGGCCCCTCTGACAATCAAAACGCGCTAGACCTTTTCCAGCGCAGCGAGCAGGTCTTCCACCACATCGTCGGGATGTTCGAGTCCGCATGACAGCCGCACCAGTCCGTCGCTGATGCCGAGCTCGGCGCGCGCCGCCGCCCCGATGCGCTGATGCGTCGTCGTCGCCGGATGGGTGATCAGGCTCTTGGCATCGCCAAGATTGTTCGAGATCAGGACCAGCTTGAGTGCGTCCTGGAAACGGAACGCGCCTTCCTTGCCGCCCTCGATCTCGAAAGCCACCAGGGTTCCGCCGCCGCGCATCTGCTTTTGCGCCACCGCGGCCTGCGGATGATCGGGGCGTCCCGGGTAGATCATGCGCGTAACCTTCGGGTGATCGACCAGCGCGACCGCAATGGTCGCGGCCGTGTCGGTCTGGCGGCGTACGCGCACGCTCAGCGTTTCAAGACCCTTCAGCAGGACCCAGGCGTTGAACGGCGAGATCGACGGGCCGGTCTGCCGGATCAAGGTTTGCACATTGTCCTGGATGAATTTCTCCGACCCCAGGATCACGCCGCCGAGGCAGCGGCCTTGACCGTCGATATGCTTGGTCGCCGAATAGACCACGCAGTCCGCACCGAGCGCGAACGGCGACTGAAACAGCGGCGTCGCGAACACGTTGTCGACCACCAACGTTGCGCCGGCCGCATGCGCGATCTTTGCGACCTCGGCGATGTCGACGATCTCCAGCGTCGGATTGGTCGGGCTCTCGAGGAAGAATGTCTTGGTGTTCGGCCGTACCGCGTTCTTCCACTGTGAAAGATCCGTGCCGTCGACCAGCGTCGAGGAAATGCCGTAGCGCGGCAGGAAATCCTCGACCACGTAGCGGCATGAGCCGAACAGCGCCTTCGCGGCGACGACGTGATCGCCTGCCTTGAGCTGTCCCAATATCGCAACCGTGACCGCCGCCATGCC
>JBBWZU010000673.1:0-11362 GCA_039649225.1 Hyphomicrobiales bacterium
GACGTCGAGATGAACATGGCGTTGCCTGCGCTGGTGACCCGGCTGCAGGGAATACCGGAATATCGCAAGTGGTTCGATTCCGCATTCCCGGGTGAGGGCTTGAGCGCGCAGACCATTGCAAAATCGATTGCGACATTCGAACGTACCGTCGTGTCGGGCTATGCGCCATTCGATGCCTGGATCGATGGCGACGAAAGCGCGATTTCCGACGCGGCCAAGCGCGGATTCACATTGTTCAACGGCAAGGCCCGTTGCGCCGGCTGTCACACCGGGTGGAATTTCACCGACAACAAGTTTCATGATCTCGGGCTCACGACGACAGATATCGGGCGCGGCAAGATCACTCCTGACGATCCGATGGCGAAGCATGCGTTCAAAACGCCGGGCCTGCGCGACATCACCCAGCGCGCGCCATTCCTGCATGACGGATCAGCCCAGGACCTCGAAACCATCATGGCGCTGTACGTCTCCGGCGGCATGGATAGGCCCTCGCGCTCACCCTTGATGCGGCCGCTCGACCTGCAGCCGCAGGAGATCGCGGATGTGATCGAATTTCTCAAGACGCTAACCGGCACCAAGCAGGTCGTGTCGCTGCCCGTTCTCCCGAACTGAGAGTGATCCGGCTATGTCCACGCTGCAACGCATGCTTTTGGCTTTCGCACTTGTCGTCATTCTGAGCGCCGGGCAGGGCCTCTTTACGCTCTACAATCTCCACGGACTACGCGATCAAGTGGAATTCGTGGCGAGCAAGCCGATTGCCGGTGTCGACAATGCGCGCGCCGCCTGGTCGGCCTATCGTGACGCGGGCGGCTACCTGGCGAATTTCCTCGAAATGACGCGGCCGCAGGAGCCGAAAGCAGCACTTGGGCAGTTCAATGCGCTTGCCGCCGTGCTCAACGGCCATCTGGAGAAGCTTGCCGGTGTGACGCGCGGAGCGGCTGCGGAAAAGCTCAAAGCCGCAACCTCGGATGTTTCACGCTGGCAGGAGAGCGCCCGCGTTCTGCTCGGCGCAGCACCCGCAACGAACGTAACCGCCCCGCATGTGCTGGCGCGCATGGACGGTGCAATCCGCCGGAACCTCGACGAGCTGGTCGCGCTTTCGCTCAAGGACGCGGCTTCGGTCCGCGCCGAGGTTGAGGCGTCGATCGAATCGTCCACCCACATCAGTATCGTCTTGATGGTCGCGGGAGTGGCGTTAAGCGCAATGCTGGCGATCTTTCTGAGCCTTGCCATGACGCGGCCGCTCACGCGTCTCGCCATGACGATGCGCATGCTTTCCGATGGAAAGCTGGAAGTCGAAGTGACCGACAAAGCTCGAAAGGACGAGATCGGGCACATGGCCAATGCCTTGGAGATATTCCGGGCGAACGCCGTCGCGGTTCAGAGGCTGGAGGAGCAGAACCGGCAGAACGAATTGAACGCGGGCGAAGAGCGGCGCAAGATACTTGGCGACGTGGTCGGACGCTTTCAGACCCAGGTTGCCAGCGTCGTCGACCGCGTGATCGCGACAGTCAGCGCCGTTGAGCGGTCGGCCGTGACGATGACGCAGATCGCCGATGAGACCCGCAAGCGGGTCGATCAAGTGCGCGGCGAATCTTCCGCAGTCGCCGGCAGCATCGGCTCGGTCGCTTCCGCGGCCGAGGAGATGGCAACCACATCAGGCGATATCGCGCAGCGTTCCGATCAATCGCAGCATGTCGCGTCCAGCGCCGTCACTCGCGTCGAAGAGTCCAGCACGGTCATCGCATCGCTGACGGATGCCACCACCAAGATCGGCAAGATCGTGGGATTGATCGGCGATATCGCTTCGCAGACGAACTTGCTTGCGCTCAATGCCACGATCGAGGCCGCGCGCGCCGGCGAGTCGGGTCGAGGATTCGCGGTCGTCGCCTCGGAGGTCAAGTCGCTGGCGGATCAGACCAGCAAGGCCACCGACGAGATATCCGGCCAGATCGCGCAGGTTCAGGAGACCACCAGGCACGCAGCTGCCGCAATGGCGGCGATTCAGGAAACGATCCGCGCAATCGACGGATCGGCTGCGGATGTCGCCAGTGCAATCGAACAGCAGCGCGGAGCAATAGGCGAGATTTCCCGCAATACGCAGAGCGCGTCTGCTGGCGCCGCGCAGGTGTCCTCAAATCTCCAGGAACTGCATGCGGCTTTTGTTGAAGTTGGCAGTGCGTCGGGCGACATCCGTGCGAAGATCAGTTCGTTGGGAGAGGGCGCCCAAGCGCTGCGCTTGGAGACCGAGCACTTCGTCAGGGACGTGCTCGCGGCCTAAAGAGACGTACGACGAACGCGGTCATCGACTCGGTACGCATGCGCCGGTCTTGGCCAGCCGCCCGCTTCCTGCTGGAAAACCGACACGACGCAGTCACAGTTGATCCGGATCGGGTCGGCCCAAGCGGTGGCCAGCTCGGGATCAAGGCAGTGTTGGTTGCGTTCCAGGCTGCCGGCGGCGATGCCGGGAGCGCTTGTAGCCGGCGATGAGCAGGATCACGGCGCAGCCAAAGGCGTTGCCGAGAAAGACCGACGCCATGGTCCAGTCCGCTTTGTTGACCAGCGCATAGGCCGTCGCCGAGGCATGCGAGACGAAGAACATGCCCCACGTTCCAAACGAGATGGCTTCAGCACCGCTCTGGTCCCTGGCCGCCCGCGCGATCTGCGGGACGTAGGCCACAACGCGAAGGCTGCTGCAGAGCGTGAACGCTGCAAGCGTGATGTCTTCGATCATCATCCCGTGCGGCCTCTCAAAGCATGATCCGGGAGATGTTTTAAAGCATGTTCCGCTCATTCCCGCGCACGCGGGAATCCAGGGCAACAAGCGCTGGAGTTCGCGACCCTGGACCCCCGCTTTCGCGGGGGTGAGCGGAGATAAGGAGCGCTTCTATCTCGTCGGAACATGCTTTAGTGCGTCGGCTACTTGGTGCTGTCCGCCGGATTGACAAAGCTCCGCCCGCTCGGTCCGGTGCCGGTCACCTGGATCGTCACCGGCTCGCGCACCTCGACGAAATGGGGAACGTTTGCGGGCTCGGTGTAGAAGCTTCCCGCCGGCAGGGCTTTGAGCGCTGTCTCGTCGAACTTCGCGCCGTAGCCGGTGTACCAGGTGCCGGACAGGATCGTCACCTCGCGCGAGTCCGGATGCACGTGCGGGGCGAGCTTGTATCCGGCGGGAAACTTCAGGCGCAACGTATAGGGGCCGGGCTCGGACGGACTTCCCACCAGGTTCGCTTGCTCCATGCCGGCCATCGCCAAGCCGCCTTGCGAGCCCCACTTCATTTCCGCGGGCGTCGTTGCCTTCGCCTCCGGCTTGGTCTGAGCATGAAGTTTGTGAGTGACGGCTTCAAATCCAAGCCCAAATCCAAGTCCAAGCCCGCAAATCATAAGAATTAGTCTTCGAGGTATCATCTGAAACTCCGATGTGATCGTCGTCACGGTTCTTGCCGGTCGATCGTGGTAAAAACCGTTGTCGGCGGCGTAGAAAAATCAGATGCCGGCGTTGGAATTTGCGAACCGCCGGTGGCTGTTTGCACAAAAAGCATTCGCGATGCTGCGGTGGGCAAACCGCATAGGTGGCGCGACACACTAATAAACCGGCACGACGTCAATCGCGCCGGAGGGGGGATTGTGACTGAGCGGGGGTGCGATATTGAAAGTATTCTGCCCTCCGGCCCTGCGCCGACCCACGCTAATCGTTTTGGACTAATATTTTATCCGCCGTTCGAGTGTCCTTTGCACTTTTTGCCAGCCGATCGTGGTAAAACACGTTGTCGGCAGCGTGGAAAAATCAGATGCCGGCGTTGGAATTTGCCGACTGTCACGGTCGCCACCTGTGTGAGCCCGCCACGGGTGCTAAAGGCACACCCCCGGTTATGGAGGGGAAAGATTTGCTTCGCGTTTGCGTGTTGGGAAAACTGGCTTTGCTGCGCGACTGCACGCGACTGCAGCTGCCGCAGTCAAAGAAGACGCGGGCTTTGCTCGCCTATCTGGCCGTCACGGCGCGTCCGCATAGCCGCAGCCGCCTGTGCGCGATGTTCTGGAGCGTGCCGGATGATCCTCGTGCGGCATTGCGGTGGAGCCTGACCCGGCTGCGTGCGCTGGTCGACGGGCCGGATGGCCGCGTGATCATCGCCGACCGCGAGAATGTCACGCTCCATCCTGACGGTATCGCGGTCGACATCCTGTCGCTGCGCAACGCGGCCCGCAACGGCACCGATGCGATGTCGACCGACGCGCTGCGCCAGGCGGCGCAGACGCTCGATGGCGAGTTCCTCGAGGGGCTCGATCTGCCGGATTGCCAGGAGTTTCATAGCTGGTGCACCGCGGAGCGTGAGGAGATGCGGCGGCTGCGCGCGCAGATTCTCGGCGCGCTGGTCACCCGTCTCGCGGACATGCCCGACGAGGCCCTGCGCCATGCGCGCGCGCTCAGCCTGCTCGAGCCCGCCGACGAGGCGGCTCAAGCGGCGTTTGTTCGATTGCTGCGCGTCACCGGCCGCTGGCGCGAAGCCGAGGAGCAGTTTCAACGCGCGCAGCAGCGCCTCGCGGAATTCAACGTGGTGCGCAGCGGCGCGCTGCGCCAGGCGGCGCAACAACCGCTGCAAGGCGAAGCATACGCGGAAGAGCGAGCGGCCGCGCCGCCGAACCCGGAGTGTCTGCCGGCCCGGGCTGCCTCGCACGAGGTGCGGTTTTGCTGGACGTCGGACAATGTCCGGATCGCCTATGCGCGTGTCGGCGAGGGCCCGCCTTTGGTGTGGGCGGCGCACTGGCTCAGTCATCTCGCCTTCAACTGGGAAAGTCCGATCTGGCGTCACTGGACCGAGGAGTTCGCGCGCGACCACGCCTTCATTCATTTTGACCAGCGCGGCCATGGTCTGTCGGACTGGGAAATCCCCGAATTCTCCGTCGATGCGTTCGTGCGCGACCTCGAGGCGGTCGTCGATGCGCTCGGCCTCGAGCGGTTCGCGCTCATCGGAGATTCGCGCGGCAGCGCGACCGCCATTGCCTACGCGGCGCGCCATCCGGAGCGGGTGTCGCGGCTTGTGCTTCACGGCGCTCTCGCGCACGGCTGGCGGCACTGGGGAGATGCCGCCGAAATCGAGCGGCGAGAGGCCACCGTCACGCTGACCCGGCAGGGCTGGGACAATCCTGCCTTTCGGCAAATCTTGAGATCGCTGTTGCTGCCCGACGCCACGCCCGAGGAGATCGGCTGGTTCAACGCGCTGCAGCAAATCTCGATCCCGGGCGAGAATGCGGCCCGGGTGCAGCATGCGGCCGGCGACCTGGACCTCCTCGACCTTCTCCCACGCGTCGTGGCCCCGACGCTCGTGCTGCACTCGCGCGATGACACCGCAATGCCGTTCGAGCAGAGCCGTCTGATCGCCAGCCGCATTCCCGGCGCAAGGCTGGTCACGCTCGAGGGCCGCAGCCATATCCTGCTGCCGCGCGATCCGGCCTGGGCGGTATTCGTCTGCGAGGTGCGTCGGTTTCTGCGCGAGGGCGCGAGCGCGAGCGCGCGCGGATAGCGACTCGCACTCGCGCACGATCATCGTGTTAGTATCGAAACTTATGGTGGCTGCCCGCGCGCGGCCGCCGCAGGCGCCAAGGCACACCCCCGGTTATGGAGGGGAAAGATTTGCTACGCGTTTGCGTATTGGGAAAGCTGGCTTTGCTGCGCGACGGCACGGCAATGCAGCTGCCGCCGTCGAAAAAGACGCGGGCTTTGCTCGCTTATCTGGCCGTCACGGCGCGTGCGCACAGCCGCAGCCGCCTGTGCGCGATGTTCTGGAGCGTGCCGGACGATCCCCGCGCGGCCCTGCGGTGGAGCCTGACCCGGTTGCGGACGCTGGTCGACGCGCCGGATCGCCACGTGATCATGGCCGACCGCGAGAACGTCGCGCTCAATTTCGACGGCGTCGCGGTCGACATCCTGTCGCTGCGCAACGCGGCCCGTAACGGCACGAATACCATCTCGACCGATGCGCTGCGCCAGGCCGCGGAGGCGCTCGATGGCGATTTCCTCGAGGGGCTCGATCTGCCGGATTGCCAGGAGTTTCACAGCTGGTGCACCGCCGAACGCGAGGAGACGCGGCGGCTTCGCGCGCGGATTCTCGGCGCGCTGGTCGCACGTCTCGCGGACGTGCCCGAGGAAGCCCTGCGCCACGCGCGCGCGCTCAGCCTGCTCGAGCCCGCCGATGAGGCGGCTCAAGCCTCGTTTGTTCGATTGCTGCGCACCACCGGCCGTTGGCGCGAAGCCGAGGAACAGTATCAACGCGCGCAGCAGCGCCTCGAAGAGTTCGGCGTGGTGCGCAGCGGCGCGCTGCATCAGGCGGCGCAACAACCGCTGCAAGGCGATGCGCCTGCGCACGCCGATGACGGCGCAGCCGCCGCGCCCGGCGCGGAGCGACCGCGCCCCGCCTTGCACGAGGTGCGGTTTTGCTGGGCCTCGGATGACGTCCGGATCGCCTATGCGTGTGTCGGCGCGGGCCCGCCTTTGGTGTGGGCGGCGCACTGGCTCAGTCATCTTGCCTTCAACTGGGAAAGTCCGATCTGGCGTCACTGGACCGAGGAGTTCGCGCGCGACCATACCTTCATTCATTTTGACCAGCGCGGCCATGGTCTGTCGGACTGGGAAATCCCCGAATTCTCCGTCGATGCGTTCGTGCGCGACCTCGAGGCGGTCGTCGACGCGCTCGGCCTCGATCGGTTCGCGCTCATCGGGGATTCGCGCGGCGGCGCGACCGCCATTGCCTACGCGGCGGGTCATCCGAAACAGGTGTCGCGGCTTGTGCTCCATGGCGCTTTCGCGCACGGCTGGCGGCATTGGGGAGATGCCGCCGAAATCGAGCGGCGCGAGGCGACCGTCACGCTGACGCGGCAGGGTTGGGACAATCCTGCCTTCCGGCGCATCTCGACATCGCTGTTGCTGCCCGATGCCACGCCCGACGAGATCGGCTGGTTCCATGAGCTGCAGCAAATCTCGATTCCGGGCGAGAACGCGGCCCGGGTCCTGCATGCGGGCGGCGACTTCAATCTTCTCGACCTTCTCCCGCGCATCGTGGCGCCGACGCTCGTGCTGCACTCGCGTGATGATACCGCGATCCCGTTCGAGCAAAGCCGGCTGATCGCCAGCCATATTCCCGGCGCAAGGCTCGTCACGCTCGAGGGCCGCAGCCACATCCTGCTGCGGCGCGATCCGGCCTGGGGGATTTTCGTCGGCGAGGTACGCCGGTTTCTGCGCGAGGACGCGAGCACGGCCGCGCGCGGATAGCCGGCGAAATGCGGAAGCGCGACGCAATCGCGGACATTCCGAAGCCGCCGCTCAGGCCACGAAAATGACAGGGGAACCTCGGAAGAGATTCGGCTTTAATGATGTGGCCTACGACCCCGTGCGTTGAAACTGGAGAGCAGCCGTGTCCGATCTGACCGTAGTTGAGGTCAAGGCGTTCGTGCCATCCAGGGACTTCGCTCTGTCCAAGCAATTCTATCAGGATTTGAGCTTTGAGCTCGCTTGGTCGTCCAATGATTTGGCTTATTTCCGCAAGGGCAATTCGAGCTTCCTGTTGCAGAATTTTTACGTCAAGGAGCACGCAGACAATTTCATGATGCATTTGCTGGTCGAAGACGTCGAGGCCTGGTGGAACCGCGTCCAGGACCAGGGATTGGCCGTCAAGTACGGTGTCATGACGGAGCCGCCGGCGGATAGGTCATGGGGCTTGCGCGATTTCGTCATCGTTGATCCGACCGGAGTCCTGTGGCGCATCGGACAGAATATCGGCGCGCCGTCCGGAGAGACGTAGATTTTTGGATCGACCGTGACGAGTCAGCTTCGGTCGGACGCGGACATGGCGGCACGCCCGCCTAACGCATGTTCAGCACCACCTTCTTAATCGCCGTTCCGTCTGGATTTCCCCGTCGGGCCGTGCATGTTGATTCGAGCGGGAGATGGCGGCGGAATCGCCGGCATCGCAATCGAACAGCAGGAGCACGCGTTCATGACGTGATGTTTTTCGGGGTCGCTTTCACGGGTCGCTCACAGGGGACCAAAACACCACGGTTGGAGCCGAGGATTATGGTCGAGAAAAAAGGTCGCAAGCCACTAGTGGGCGAGCGTTATCCATGCGGCAAGCGCCGCCCGACGGACTTTCGGTCCGAAGGACAATTCCAGCGCATGAAGGCGCACGCGATGTCGCTCGGGCTCGACCCGATGATGACTTCGCAGGCCGGCCGGCTGTTCTGTGTCGGCCTGCTCACCAGCCGCCACATGGCGACGATCGACTACATCGCCAAGGTCTACGCGGCCTACGAGAAGCACGCCGGCAAGGGTACACGGCGGCGCACGCGCTCGCCGAGCTACGAGCCGAGCACCGATCACGCCGAGCGCCTCGAGGAGACGTTCGAAGAGGAGAGCGATGCGCTCACCGCCAAGGCCGAGTTCGAGCAGCTGCAGGCCCTGATCCCGGATTTCCCGCGCGAGGCGCGCGACGCGATCGAGCGGCTCTGCGTCGACGACCTGATGATTCCGAGTGCGTGGATCGGCGACCTTTGCATTCTGCTGACCATGATCGAGGAGTGCCGCTCGGGCACGCGCGCCGCCGTCAAGCTCTCGCGCGCCAATCTCCCGTTGCGCCGGCGCACTGCCAAAGCGCTTGCCGACGGAAAACCGCTGACCCGCGAGGAGAAGTTCGGCGCCGGCGCCTACGCGGCGGCGATTGCGCCCGACGCCAAGCCGGGCAAGCCGAGCGAGCTGAGCGGAGTTGCGGCCGACGAGGCGGCGCGTGACCGCGCGGGGCTGACGCGGATGCTGGAGCGCGGCAACGAACGCCGTGCGGCGCGCGCCGTGGCAACGCGCGAGAGCGGCGGCATGGCCGACAAGCCTGGACCCGGCGGATGACGCTTAACTCCGGCCTCATCCTGAGGAGCCGACCGAAAGGCGGCGTCTCGAAGGATGGCGGCAAGTTCGGTGCTCGTGGCCATCCTTCGAGACGCGATCCTTAAGGATCGCTCCTCAGGATGAGGGTGGTAGGGCCTCGCGCACCGGCGTTTCCGGCTTCAGATTGCCGTGGCGCCGGGCGTAGGTCTGCTCACCGCTCCGGCGCCAGTCGCCGGCCACCGCGGCCTGTGCGAACGCCGTATATGCCGCGTCCCAGTCACCCAATTCATAGCCATGCCACGGCGCTTGCGGCACGATGCGGGGCAGGCCGAGCTCCTGCCAGATTTCCCGCGCCTTCGTCATGTATCGCTCGGCGGGCAAAGCCAGCGGCGGCATATCGCTCTTGAGCGTTGCGTCGATCATCAGCGTGCCTTCCATCGCGGCGCGACCGGACTTTGGTCCATGGCCGCTGGAGCGATAGGGCACCATCACCATGTCCTCCATGAAATTGGACCGGTAGGCCAGGGACCAGAAGACGGCGTCGGCATTTTCCGGCGCGATATCTTCTGACACGGCAATCACCAGCTTTCCGCACTGCGCCTGCAACGTCGCGGCGCCCTGCATGCCGCGCCAGATTTCGGTTTGCGGCGTGCCGCGCGCGAACTGAACGAAGATGATCTTGCGCAGATTCGACAGCGGCTCGTGCATCACCACGCGCTTGACGCCGCGGATGCCGAGCGTTTGACGCAGGTGCTCGAGGAACATCGGCTCGTAGGCGACGCGCTTCATCACCGACGACTCGCTGGGCGTGACCTGGCTGATGATCGACACGAACACGGGCTTCTTCTTGCGCGTGATTGCCGTCACCTGCATCGACATGTTGAAGTCTTCCAGCGCCACATGGCCGTGGCTTTCGCCGAACGGCCCTTCCGGCTCCAGCAGGTCGGTATCGATCAATCCCTCGATCACGATTTCCGCATCCGCGGGCACGATGAGGTCGATGGTCTTGCAGCGCACCGTCCGCACCGGCTTGCCCATCAGTCCGCCGGCGACCGCCATCTCGTCGACATCGACGGCAAGTTTCTGCGGCCCGGTGAACAGAACCGCGGGCGCACAACCCACGACGATCGCGCAAGGCATCGGCTGCTTGAGTTTCCTGTATTTCTCCCAATGCAGATAGCCGCCGGCGCCGCTCAACCGCGAGGCCATGCGCACGCCGAGGCGGTCATTGGCTTTGAGTGCCGCCCGATAGGTCCCCATGTTCTGGATCTTGTTGTCCGGATCCTTGGTCACGCACAGCGTGGCGGTCAGATAAGGCGCGGAATCAAAGCCCGGCGTTGAAATCGGCACCGGCAGGCTCGCCAGGCCCTTGGCCTGAAGCTCGGCGCCGGTCATGACGATTTGCTGGCAAGGCGCGCTCTCGACCAGCACCGGCGCGATCGGTTGCGCCGTCGCCTTGATCCATACGCGGCCGATCTCGTCGACCGGCACGCCGAGCCCGGCCGCGTAAATCTCCGGCGAGGCGGCAAGGCCGCCGACCAGCACCGGAATGTCGTAAGCCTCGCCGCCGGCGCCGACGACGCTGGTAAAGAGAAACGCGCGGCGTTCCTCGTCGCGCAATCCGCCTTGGAATTGCCAGCGCGCGAGCGGGTGAAGCTCGGTGTCCTTGTTGATCGGACGCTCGATCCGCGTGACCAGACCCCGCGCGGTCAGCCGGGCGAGATGGTCCTGCAAGTCGGACGGCGCATCCTGGGCGGGCGAGCTCATGACCGGACCTTCCTGATGGGACCGTTGCCACCGGCAGCAGATGGCTGCATTCAGCCGATGTCCTCTAGACCACGGTGCCGCGCAAACCAAGGCGTGGCCCATCTTATTTCGGCATGCGGGGCAGCCGAATACACATCTGGACAGGGCAGGCGCGCTTTGGCGCAATCGTCGTGCCGATCCAATCGTCTTGCCGGGGAAACCAGAATGGCGTTATCGAGACGGCCGGTCCTTGCGCTCGTCTTCGCACTGATCGTCGCGCTGATCCTGGCGCCGACGCTTATGCCGGGACTATCGCGGGCGGAGGATCGCTACCCATCGCGGCCGATTCGGCTGATCGTCGGTTTTGCCGCCGGTTCCAGCGGCGATGTCGTGGCGCGCATCGTCGGCAACAGACTCGGCCAGATTCTCGGTCAGCCGGTGATCGTTGAGAATCGTCCCGGCGCCAGCAGCATGATCGCGACGGACTACGTCGCGCGCGCCGCGAAGGACGGTCACACGCTGCTGTTCGCGACGATCGCCGCCACGATCAACACGACGCTGATGCCGAACAAGGGCGCGAACTTTCAGACCGATCTCGCGCCCATCGTGCTGATCGGCTCGATCCCGAACATCCTCGTCGTGACGCCCACGCTCAAGGTCGACAACGTCAAGGAGCTGATCGCATGGGCAAAGGCGCATCCGGACGAATTGCTCTATGGCGCCGCCGGTAGCGGCAGCGGCCCTCAT
>JBBWZU010000788.1:0-6923 GCA_039649225.1 Hyphomicrobiales bacterium
TTTCGGCACGCAAGCGCCACTATCTCTATCGCATCGCGAACCGGCGACCGGACCTGACGCTCGATCGCCTGCGCGCCTGGCGCGTGCCGCGCCGGCTCGACGTGGATGCGATGCACGCCGCGGCGCAGCGCCTCGTCGGCAAGCATGATTTTACGACGTTCCGGTCCACCGAATGCCAGGCGAAGTCGCCCGAGAAGACGCTCGATCAGCTCGATGTGTCGCGCGTCGGCGACGAGGTGCACGTCAAGACGTCGGCGCGTTCATTCCTGCACAACCAAGTGCGCTCGATGGTCGGCTCGCTCGCCCTTGTGGGCGATGGCAAATGGAGCGCGAACGATCTTACGGCGGCACTCGCGGCGCGCGATCGTGCGGCCTGCGCGCCCGTCGCCCCGCCGGACGGGTTATATCTGATGAAGGTGGACTACTAGGCGAAGTATCGATCGAGGATATGCCGGTAGATCGCCGTGAGCGCGACAAGGTCCGCGGTCGCGACGTGCTCGTCGGTCTTGTGCATCTGCTGGCTTAAAAGTCCGAATTCGATCACCGGGCAGTAATCCTTGATGAAGCGTGCATCCGAGGTGCCGCCGGTTGTGGACAGCACCGGCGTGCGGCCGGTCACTTCGGTCACGGCCTTGCTGGTCATCGCGACAAACGGCCCCGGCGCGGTGAGAAATACGTCCGAGTTCGACGGCTCCCATTCGATCCGCCAGCGAATGTGATTACCGGCCGCCCTGGCGGTGCGTTGCTCGACCAGCGACCGCAATTGCTCGCGCGTGCGCGTATCATTGAACCGGATGTTGAAGCGCGCGCGCGCTTCCGCCGGGATCACATTGACGGTCTTGTTGCCGACATCGACCGAGGTAAATTCCAGGTTCGACGCGCCGAAATGTTCCGTGCCGTCATCGATGGGTTCGGCGTTGATCGCGCCCATGATCGTCGTGATGCCGCGTACCGGATTGTCGGCGAGTTCCGGATAGGCGACGTGCCCCTGCGTGCCGGTGACGATCAGCGTGCCGTTCTGCGAGCCGCGCCGGCCGATCTTGATCATGTCGCCGAGCGCCTGCGGATTTGTCGGCTCGCCGAGAATGCAGTGGTCGAATTTTTCGCCGCGCTCGGCCGCCCACTTGAGCAGCTTGATCGTGCCGTTGACGGCGACGCCTTCCTCGTCACCCGTGATGAGGAATGAAATCGAGCCTTTCGGCTTTTCGTTCGCCGCCAGATAGTCAAGCACTGCGGCGATCTTGGCTGCGATCGCGCCCTTCATGTCGACCGCGCCGCGCCCGTACAGCACGCCATCGGCGATCTCGCTCGCGAATGGTGGATGGGTCCATTTCGCCTCGTCGCCCGGCGGCACGACGTCGGTATGGCCCGCGAACATCAGATGCGGCGCGGTGTCGCCGATCCGGGCATACAGGTTCTCGATCGGGTCGGTGCCGGGCTCTTCGAACGTCACGCGATATACCGTGAAGCCGGCATCCTGCAGCACACGCTCGACCAGCGCCAGCGCGCCGCCTTCCGCCGGCGTCACCGATGGACACCGGAGGAGATCACACGCCAACGCGATGGGGTCGGACATTTGTGTTAGTCGCGCAACAGCTCATTGATGCTGGTCTTGGAGCGAGTCTGCGCGTCCACGCGCTTGACAATCACCGCGCAGTAGAGGCTCGGGCCGGGCTGGCCGTTCTTCATCGGCTTGCCGGGCATCGCGCCAGGGACCACGACCGAGTAGGCCGGGACCTCGCCGATGAAGACCTCGCCGGTTTCGCGATCGACGATCTTGGTCGAGGCGCTGATGAACACGCCCATCGATAGCACCGACCCCTCGCGCACCACCACGCCCTCGACCACTTCCGAGCGCGCACCGATGAAGCAGTTATCCTCGATGATGACAGGGCCGGCCTGCAGCGGCTCCAGCACACCGCCGATGCCGACCCCACCGGAGAGATGCACGTGCTTGCCGATCTGCGCACAGGAGCCGACCGTCGCCCATGTGTCCACCATCGTGCCTTCGCCAACATGGGCGCCGAGGTTCACGAAACTCGGCATCAGCACGACGTTCGGCGCAATGTAGGCCGAGCGGCGCACGATCGAGCCCGGCACGGCACGGAAGCCCGCGGCTTTGAAGCGGTTCTCGCCCCAGCCCTCGAACTTCGACGGCACCTTGTCCCACCAGTTCGCGCTTCCGGGGCCGCCGGAAATCGGGCCCATGTCGTTGAGGCGGAACGAGAGCAGCACGGCCTTCTTGAGCCACTGGTTCACCTGCCATTTGCCGCCGTTTTTCTCGGCGACGCGCACTTGGCCGTTGTCGAGCAATTCCAGCGCGGTCTCGACCGCGTCGCGCACCGCGCCCTTGGTCGTGGGGCTGACGTCGTTGCGCGCCTCGAAGGCGTCGTCGATGGTCTTGGCAAGATCGGCGTGAGACATGGAAATGATCCCGGCAGGATATGAAGGATGTGGCGGTTTGTCGGGGCCGGGCGGATGTATGTCAAGACCGCCGGTTCAGGAGCGAGCCCGCCCGACCTCGGCAAGAAAGGCCGTCAGATCGTCAGTCACGTGATCCACGTGCGCGGCGTCGCGGCCTTCCATCTCCCAGTCCTCGCGCAGCACCTCACGCGAGCCTTCCGGCACAACCAGCACGGTGGTCATGCCGAGTTTGTGCGGGACGGCGAGGTTGCGCGCCAGATCCTCGAACATCGCGGCGCGTGCCGGGTCGACGCCATGCGTTTTCAGAAAGCGATCATAAGTCTGCGGCAGCGGCTTCGGCTCAAGGTTGGCCTCGTTGATGCCGAACACGTCGTCGAAGTGCATGTGGATGTCGAGCCGCCGCATCACGGCGTCGGCATGCGCGCGCGTGCCATTGGTAAGGATCAGCTTGCGGCCGGGAAGCCTTTCGATCGCAGCACCGAGCGCGGGATTGGGCTCCAGCGGCGAATGGTCGATGTGGTGCACGTAAGCAAGATATTCGTCCGGGTTCATCCCGTGCTCGGTCATCATGCCGCGCATCGAGGTACCGTAGCGCTTGTAATAATCCTTCTGCAGCCGGAAAGCCTCGTCGCGACTGATCTTGAGGTAATCCGCGATATAGGAACGGATGCGCTCGTCCACTTGCTGCCACAGGTTCAGGTGATGCGGGTAGAGCGTGTTATCGAGATCGAACACCCATGTTTCCACATGGGAGAACTGGCGTGCTGCGCGGACGGTTTTGGCAGAGGGGTTGGTTGATGCACTCATGGCGGCGCTTTTAACCGCGTACAGCCCCCATGTCATTCCCGGAACCGCACCGTCGCGCCCTGCTTGCCGGCCATGTCGATTACCGCAAACCCGGTCGCGGTCAGGCCCTGCGCCGGGCAGTTCTTCTGCTCGGCGATCTCAAAGCGGACATCGCGCGTGCAGAGCTGCGTCGGCCCGCCCCAGACCAGCAGCTTGTCGCCGCGCTTGAGTGCGAGGCCGTCTCTGTCGACCGCTTCGGCGAAGCTGTAGAGCCGCGTCGGCTTGGCCGGCACCTCGGGCTTGGCACATTTGCCCGGCTCGACCCGGTACCAGCCGCGCGTCGTCACCGCGCCCTGCTCGTCGATGCCGATCGCCGCCATCACCGGATAGGGCGTCTCGTTGCACCACGAGAAGCCGAGGCCGTCGGCTTCCTTCACGGCGTCGAGCAGAACCTGGAAGAAGGCTGCGCCGTTCGCCGTGTCGGCCGGCAGGCGGCGGTCTTTGAGGAACTGGTCGAGCGCCGCGGTGGTCTTTTTTCCCTCCAGCCCGTCGATCGGGTTGGCGTCATAGCCCGCGATCACCAACAGCCGCTGGATGCCGGCCAACCGGGCCTGCGCGGGATCGTAGTCGGCCTCCTCGCCGAGATAGGCGGTCAGGCCCTGTTCGGCCTCGGATGGCTTGATCTGCGAGAAGCGCGCCAGCCGCTGGCCCGTGCGCGACTGACAGCTCTTGGCCGCCGCGATGGTGAAGTTGCCATCGGTGATGCAGAAATCCGCGTGCCCCGCCTGCGGCAGCGGTGAAGCCCCGTAGGCGCCAAGCGCGCGGGCATGAACGTAAGTCTTGTCGGCGGTCAGCGTGCCCTGCAGCACGGTCTTGCATTGACCGGGGTCGACGCGGAACCAGCCGCGCGAGGCGGCTGCGTCCTTTTCTTCAAGGCCGAGCGCGAGATCGAGCACATAGCTGGTCTTGTTGCAGAACTGCAGATCGGCACGGGCAGGCGTCGCACATGCCAGACCGGCGCCCAAGAGACCTAAGCCCACCAGCGTGCGTGCACGCGCCATTGAATGCCCCTCGCCGGCGAACGAATCGCCGTGGAACAATCGATGAATCGGATCGAAGGCAGCGGCAAGGGTTTTCGGTATGACGGCGGAGGCCTAGGCGTGCGCCGCAACAGCCTCCCGATAGGCGGCCATCGCGGCCATCGTCGGCGGCGAGGCTTCGTCCAACTCGTCGATGCGGCGGTTGATCTCGCCGATGACGTGCTTGGAGAACGGCCCAAGATGCAGGTACATCGCCATCAGCGTCACGATCGGACGCAGCGCATCGGGATTGGACTTGCTGATCTGCACGAAGGTCTTCCAGAACGGCCCGCGTACCTCAGGTAGCGCCTGCATGATCTTGTAAAGCACGTCGACGCCGTGGCCCTTGCGGATGTCGCCGTCCGCGAGCTGCTTTGGTCGCCCGGAGCGATCCATCATCGCGGCCATGCGCGACAGCCGCCCTGCGTAAGCCTCGGGGCTGAACACATTCGCCAGCACGGTCTTGTAGTCGGTGAGGATGTCGCGCAGCGGGCGCTTGGTGTCGAAGTTGCAGCCGAGCGTGCATTGGTCGCCGGCCTGCTCGACGCGCATGATGTCGTGGCCCTTGTGCAGCCGGCCTTCCTTCTCGAGGCGGCGCGTGAGCTGTGTGCCTGGCAGCGCGTAGAGGAGGCCCACCATGCACACCGGCACGGACGTATCCTCGATGAACTCGGTCATCGAATGCGCGATCGAGACCTTCTCGGTGTCGAAGCCCAAGATGAAGCCTGCCGTCACGAACATGCCGTAGCTGTATATCTTGTGAATGCTCTCGGCGATGTTGCGCTTGGTGTTCTGCTTCTTGCGCATCTGGATCAGGGTCTCGGGGTCCGGGCTCTCGATGCCGACGAACACGCCGAAGAAGTTTGCCTCCTTCATCGCCTGCAACATGTCATCGTCATCGGCGAGATTGATCGAGGCCTCGGTGGTGAACTCGAACGGATAATCGTGTTCTTCGAGCCAGGCTTTCAGTTTCGGCATCATCGGACGCACATGCTTGCGGTTGCCGATGAAATTGTCGTCGACGAAGTCGACATGGCCGCGATAGCCGCGGTCATAGAGCGCCTGAAGCTCGGCGAAAATCTGTTCCTGCGTCTTGGTGCGCGGGACGCGGCCATAGAGCTCGATGATATCGCAGAACTCGCAGGTGAACGGGCAGCCGCGCGAGAACTGGATGCCGATGTAGAGGTAGTGTTCGAGCTTTAGGAGATCGTAACGCGGCAGGGGACTCTGCGTGATGTCGATCTTGAACTTTTCGGCGGTGAACACGCCCTTGCGCTCGCCGCGCTCCCAGGCGGTGATCCAGTCCGCCATGATGTGCTCGGCCTCGCCGATGACCTGGAAGTCCGCCGCCGCATAAAGATG
The DNA here is from genome assembly GCA_039649225.1 of Hyphomicrobiales bacterium. Classification (GTDB taxonomy): domain Bacteria; phylum Pseudomonadota; class Alphaproteobacteria; order Rhizobiales; family Xanthobacteraceae; genus PALSA-894. Next base: position 5,652 of record JBBWZU010000788.1, read on the forward strand.
GGGGCTTGATGACACGTCGGGGCCGCCAACGCAGACCGGTTTGTTGTGCAGGTGCGCGAGTTCGATCAGGTAGAGAAAATCGGGCTGCTGGTTGAGCATGCCGCCGATCATCACGAGATCGGCCCAGTCGAGGTCGGCGTCGGTCAGTACCTCGGTGTTGCGGTTGATGAGGCGGATGTCCCAGTGCTTCGGCAGCATCGCCGCGACGGTAATCAGGCCGAGCGGGGCAGCCGGGTATTTGGCGCCAACCAGCTCGCAGGCCTCCGTGTAGTTCCAAAAGGAGTTCGGAATGAACTTGGGATAGACCATCAGGACGCGGCAGGGGATCGTCATGCGTGCTCCAGGCCGGATTGTCACCCGCCACCATCGCATGTTGGGTCACGCAGGCTCAAGTGCAGCAACGCCACACTTGGGGATTCATTCGCCCCGTCAATCGTTTAAGGGTTCCGACGGTCCCTATTTGTGCATCAGCGTGCCAGAACCGGCGTCAGTGAGCAGTTCGATCAGCACCGCGTGCTCCACTTTGCCATCGAGAATGACCACGCCCTCGACCCCGGCCTCGAGCGCGTACATGCAGGTCTCGACCTTCGGGATCATGCCGCCCGAGATCGTGCCGTCCGCGATCAGCCGGCGCGCGCCGTCGACCGAAAGTTCCTTGATGAGCTGCTTGGACTTGTCCAGCACGCCCGGCACGTCGGTCAGCAGCAGCAGCCGCTTGGCCTTGAGGGCGCCCGCGATGGCGCCTGCGAATGTGTCGGCATTGACGTTGTAGGTCGCGCCATCGGCGGAGGTCGCGACCGGCGCCAGCACCGGGATCAGCTCGCGGCCGAGGATCTGGTTCAACACCATCGTGTCGACTTTGTCGGGCTCGCCGACGAAGCCGAGATCGACGATTTTCTCGATATTTGAATCCGGGTCGATCATGGTGCGCGTCGCTTTGCGCGCCGTGACCATGTTGCCGTCCTTGCCGGTGAGGCCGACCGCCTTGCCGCCCGCCGCATTGATATAGCCGACGATCTGCTTGTTGATCGAGCCCGCGAGCACCATCTCGACGATCTCGATCGTCTCCTTGTCGGTGATGCGCAGGCCTGCGGCGAACTCGGACTTGATGCCGAGTCTTTTCAGCATGCTGCCGATCTGCGGCCCGCCGCCATGCACGACGACCGGATTGATCGCGGTCTGTTCCATCAGCACGATGTCGCGCGCAAAGCTCTTTGCCGCCGCCTCGTCCCCCATGGCGTGGCCGCCATATTTCACCACGACGATTTCCTC
>JBBWZU010000809.1:0-2951 GCA_039649225.1 Hyphomicrobiales bacterium
AACACCATATGCACGCCGAGGTCCTGAATCTCGCGAAACATCGCCAGGGCGTTCTCGGCGTTCGCCAGGATGATGTCCTCGGTCACTTCCAGCTCGAGCAGCGCAGGCGTGAGCCGCGTCTGGCTCAACACCGTGCGAACGGTTGCCGAGAGGGTGCCGGAGAGGACTTGCGAGGGCGACAGGTTGACGCCGATGCGAATGGCCTTGCCGGCCTCTTCCCAGATCCGCGCCTGGCGGCAGGCGGTTTCAAGAACCCACAGCGCGACGCGGTCGGAGATCGATGACGTATTCACCACCGGAATGAACGCGCCCGGCGGGACCAGACCGCGCGTCGGGTGACGCCACCGGATCAAGGCCTCGGCCCCGACCACCGCATTGTCGGAAAGCCGCACCTGCGGCTGGTAGAACAGCTCGAACTCGCCGCGTTCGACCGCGAGCGTGAGCTCGGCCTCCAGCGTCAGCCGCGCCTCGAGCTCCTGCCGGAAGGTGTGCTCGAAGGCGACGATGGTGCGGTGCTTGTCCGCCTTGGCGCGGCCCTGCGCCAGGTGGCTGGCGCCGATGAGTTCGTCGGCGGATCGCCCGTCGGCCGGACAGGTCGCCGTGCCGATACTGACCTTGACCAGATGTTGCCGTGGACCCGCAGCGAGCGGTGCGCCGAATACGCTGACGATGCGCTCGCATGCCGCCCGGCGTTCGGCTGCGTCATGATGGAACAGCGCGACCGCGAATTTGTCGCCGCCCAAGCGGGCGACCATGCTCTCGGGCGGCAGCGCGTTTTGGATGCGCTCGCCGGCGGCTTTGAGGACAAGATCGCCCGACGCATGGCCGAGCATGTCGTTGATCTCTTGAAACTCGTCGATCCCGACAATCAGCACGGCAAGCTTTGCATCCTCGCGCTCGCTCGCAATCGCCGTCGTAACGCGGGCATGGAATGTCGTGCGGTTCGGCAGGCCGGTGATGGTGTCGTATTCGGCGAGATAGCGGATGCGCGCCGCCTCGGCCTTGCGTGCCGAGACATCGCGGACCACGGCGCCGTACTGCACGGCGTCCGCGCCCTGCCAGGCCGAAAGGCTGAGCTCGAGCGGGAACACCTCGCCATTGCGGCGCCGCCCCTCGACCTCGAGCGTGCGCGGGACCTGCATCAGCGGGGCGCCCGGAGCCGAGGCCGCGAACAGCAGATCTTCAGGACGCGCGAGCAGCACCTCGAACGGCCGGCCGATGATTTCCTCCGCGCTGTAGCCGAAGATGGTCTGCGCGGCGGAATTCCATAGCGAGATGCGCTGCTGATGATCCGCGCAGACCAGCCCGTCGCCGAGCGACATCGCGATGCGATGAAAACGCCGTTCGGCGATCAACCCGAGCAGCGTGCGCAGATCGATCTCGTCGAGCGCAATCGCAACCAGATAGAACGCGATGGCGGCATGAAACAGCGTGGTGTCCAGCACCACGGGCGCGAGCGATTGCAGCAGCAGTCCGGCGCCTTCGGCGATCGCCGCAACGGCGATCAGCAGCGCGACGCGGCGTCCGGCGGACAGTCGACGCCACAGCGCCATCATCACCACAAACAGTGCCGTCAGCGCGCCGAGCGTCAGCCAGCGCGATGTCAGGCGCAGATCGCGTTGCTGCAGGATCGACTCGGCGGCGATCGCCTGCAGCACCGGTCCGGAAATCACCGCGCCATTCGGCGTGCCGAAACGGTCGCCGAGCTCGAGCGCCGTGCCGCCGACGATGACCGTCTTGTCCTTCAGGCGCGCCAACACGTCCGGTTCGCCACGCAGCGCATCGATGTAGGGGATCACCGGCAGGCTCGCGCGCCGAATGCCGAAATCGATCAGGAAGTGCTCGGTGCCGCCATCGAACCGGCCCGCCAGCACGGCGGCCATCGACGGCGTGACCAGGCCGTCCAGCAGGCCAGCGCGCGGATAGCGCCGCACCAGGCCGTCGGAATCGATCGGCACATTGACCAGCGAGGACCAGGCATTGTCCGCGAAGACGCGCAGCGGCTTGTTGACATGCGTGACAGGCCGATTGTCGGCGTCGCGCGCGGGCTGCTGAAAGGACGGCAGCACCACAGAGCCGCCCGCGTCCTGCAGCGCCGCCACGAAGGCGGCATCCGAAGCCGGGTCCGAGGGCGCGCTGAAGTCGACGTCGAAGGCGATGTCGCGCGCGCCGGCCTGCTGCAGCCGCCGGATCAATTCGCCATGCAGCCGGCGCGGCCAGGGCCAGACGCCGATCCGCTCGATCGACGGTGGATCGATCGCCACCACGACGATGTCGCCGCTCGCCGCCCGCGAGGTCCAGCGAAAGCGGTAGTCGTTAAGGACGTGCTGCAGCGCGGCGTCGAGCCCGCTCAATATAATGACCGCGAGCGCACAGGCGACCAGGATGTGCGGTCGGAGCGCTTTCGGCGGCCGATAGGTTTTCACGGTGCTGGATCCGTTCAGCGCGGTCGCGGCCGGCTCTCAATGCGTGGCGCTAGGATTTGCCCTTGCCATGGCCGTTGCCATTTCCGTTCCCGTTGCCCGCGTTACCGTTTCCATTCCCGTTGCCCCCGCCATTGCCGTTGCCGTTGTTGCCTTTGCCGTTGCCGTTCCCATTTCCGTTGCCGTTGCCGTTGCCGTTGCCGTTGCCGTTACTGTTGCTGCCGGCTGCGACGGCCGCGGTCGCGGCGGATCCGGCGCTCACGCTGCCGGCACTTGCTGCGCCGGCACCACTGGCGCCATTGCCATTTGAATCATTGCCCGCGGTCGTGGCCGTGCCGGACTGGCCGTCCCCCGCGTTCCAGATCGTCGTTGCTTGACCGCTCGCGCGTCGTCCGGCGGCGCCGGCGGTATTCGTGCTGCGCGCCAGCCCGTGGGTGGCTTTGTGAACATTGAGCCGCACTTCGCCGAGCGGCGCGGAAATCCGAACAGCACCGTGGTGTGCGCCGCGCATGTTTTGATGATGTACGC